>JBEVMI010000388.1:0-12500 GCA_040508685.1 Spongiibacteraceae bacterium | reverse complement strand
CAAGATAATGACGCGACAGTAGGGATGGATTGCGCATTCGATGCCGAATACGGCTTGAAAATACTGCGCCACGACGGTCTCGCCTGGGGCTGGCCGACCTCGCGCGCACTGGTCGAGAAGGTGAAAACATTTCCGTTGGATGCCAGCGATGTGATGGTCACGGCCTTTCCGAAATCGGGAACGAACTGGGTGCAGATCATGCTCGCCAATCTGTACGACGATTGGGGCACCTGCGCGATTACGCCGCATCGCCGTGTACCGCAACTCGAATACGAAGCGCCGGGCATGGAAGGCTATGCGGAATCGCTGCGTGCGAAATCGCCGCGTCTGATGAAATGCCATTTGCCGGCGGATCGCATGCCGTCTGCGTGGCAAAACAATCGCGCAAAAGTCATTTACATGACACGCAATCCGAAAGATGTTTGCGTGTCTTTCCGCTATCAGTTGCAGGTGCCAAATCTCGAATTCGACGACGACTGGGATTTCTGGGTCGAACGTTTCACCAACGGTAAGACCATTTACGGCGCGTGGCTCGATCACGTGCTCGGCTGGAAACGTTACGGCGAAAAGGATGGCGTGCTGCACATTACCTACGAAGAAACGCGCAAGGATCAAATTGGCATCATGCGCCGCGTGATCGAATTCCTCGGCAGGCCAGTCGACGAAGCGCGTTTTCAGGAAGTCATGAACAAGTCCAGTTTCGAAAACATGAAGGAAAGCGGCTACGGCGATCAGATCAATATCGGCGGCCCGGAAAGCAATCGTTCGCGTTTCCTGCGCAAAGGCAAGGTGGCCGACTGGAAAAACTGGTTCACCGTCGCGCAAAACGAGCTGTTCGACGAGCGCATCACGCGCAAACTCGAAGCGGCTGGCATTCATCTCGACTACGAGGGCTAAGGTTATGACGGATGCGGTCAACGACGCGCTGATGACTGGCGCAGTTTGGGATCAGTTCTGCGACCAGTTAAAAGCGGCAGGGCGGCTCATTGTCGATAATGAATTTTCATCCGATCCGATCGACAAGGCGGAGGGTTATCGCTATCTGACGCGCTTGCTGCGATACGGCTTCGAGGTGGCGCTGGAGTTTTCCGATCCGGATTTTCCGGTGTTTTATGCACCGAGCCACGAAACGCTGAAAATCATGGCGGACAATCCGGACACGCTGCATTTCATGGCGGCGATTCGCGGCGACCGCGACTATGTGATTCGCGGCAAGCGTGGCAGTGTCAATCGGATTGTTTTTACATCGCTGAGCCGCGCTGGCGAGGCGGGCGGACTGGCGCTCGATCACGGCATTGACACGTCGAAGCTGCAGGTCGATGCAAATGGAAATTTCGAATTGATCGTGTCGCGCAATCGCCATGAAGGCAATTGGCTGGCGCTGAATGACAACTCGATCCAGATCCTGGTTCGTGCGATTTTTCTCGATCGACGCGCCGAAACTGCGCCGGAAATTTCTATCGCGCCGCTGGCCGATAGCGGCGCACCGCAAGCATTGACTGCGCAAAAAATATCGCAGACTTTGCAAGGCGCGGCGGCTGTCATGGCTGGCACCGCGACGCATGTAACGCGTGTCGTACAGGCGGTGCGTGCCAACGGCTGGATCAACAAGATCGGTGAAGACCCCAAACTGGTTGCTGCCGGTGATCCGAGCGCGCGTTATTTTCAGGGGCTCTGGGAATTGCGCGACGAGGAAGCATTGGTCGTCGATATCGAGATTCCCGAGTGTTTTTTCTGGAATTTTCAAGTCAACAATTGCTGGATGGAATCGCTGGACTACCGCTATCAGCGTATTCATGTGAATAAGGCGAGTGCCGAAGTCAATGACGGACGTGTGCGAATTATTGTTGCGCACACCGATCCCGGCTTGCCGAACTGGCTGACTACCGATGGGCATGCACGCGGGACTTTGATGAGTCGGTGGATCGATGCGAAAAGTCCGCCGAAAATCGTAACACGCGTGGTCAAGTTCGATGCGCTGAGCCATCTTTGAGGAACAATCCGCGAAGAACAATCCGTAAAAAACAAACCGCGAGAGCAGTGCGCCCAAGCGCGATACATTCACAATAATTCGAGGGAAATTTTCATGCTGAGCGATCTCGACGAATCTCTATTGCATCAGGTTGCGTTGCCGATGTCGCGCACAGCGACATCGGATCATCGTTTTTACGATCGTGTGTTCTTCGCATGCTTCGATCCGAAGGGCAGTGCGTCGGTCATGCTCGGCATGGGCGTGTACAAGAACATGAATGTAATCGACGGCTTCGCCTGCGTCGTGCGCAACGGCAAGCAGCACAACGTGCGCGCATCGCGCCTGTTGCGCCCGAATCTCGACTCCGAGGTCGGACCGATACGATTCGCGGTCATCAAACCCTTTCGCGAACTGCGTTTCTCAATCGACAGGAACGAATCCGATGTCGCCCTCGATCTGGTCTGGACCGCGACCATCGATCCATTTCTGGAAAGCGATTGGGAAGGCAATCGCAAGATAGTCAATGGCCGCATCGCCACGGACACGCAGCGTTTCGATGGTGTCGGTCGCTGGAATGGCTGGATCGAAGTCGCAGGCGAGCGCATCGAGGTGAAGGACTGGTGCGGCAATCGCGACCATTCGTGGGGCTCGCGCGGCGGTGTCGGCGGCTACGAGCCAGTCAACGGCCCCAGCGAGATGCTGGCCGCGAACACGGGATTCTTCCTGGGATATTTCGTTTATACCGATGGCGACAAACTCGCTGGCTACACGCTATGGACTGAAAATGAAAAAGGGCGCTACCGATCGATGGAAGGCGCGTTTCGTTGGGACCCCGCCGAAAAACTGCCGGACCAGCTGGTGCACGATCTATCGCACGAATTTACGTTTCCGCCCGCCTCGCGCCAATACGATCACGGCAAGTTGTTGGTGACGCTCGAAAACGGCGCGGAGCACACCGTCGAATTCACCAAACCAATTCTCGGCACGGTTCTCAAGGGTTATGGCGGGCACGGTGAGGGTTTCAAGGATAAAAAGGGTTTCGGTTGCTATCGCGGCGAACTGCTGGTTGAACATGACATTTACGATCTCGACGATCCGCTTATGCGGCAGTTGCCGGTCGAGCAACCACTCAGTGTCACGATTGACGGCAAAGCGGGTGGTTGGGGCATCGGTACCGTGCTTGCGGTCGGCGAGTTGCCGCAGGTCGGGCTGCGACGCCAGAGCAAGGAAGAAATGCAGCGTTATTCGATTGCTGTCGACAACGTCGCCCCGGAGTAATGGTATTGACTACGCAAAATAATGAAGACCAGATCGGGGCCGACCGCAACTGGATTGAGCAACAGATCGCTGGGAAGGTTACGCGTTTTGAACGGATTGGCGGCGGTGGCCAGCGCATGACGTTTATGGCCGATGTTCTGTTCGCCAATGGCACTACGTGCGGATATGTGTTTCAGCGCGCGGCAACGGGACCTTACGCCGGTACGACGCTAAGCAGCCTGCCGCGTGAGGCGAGCGTGTACCGGGAATTGTCTGCGCGCGAGTTTGCGATTCCACAATTCGCAGGGTTGGCGCCGGATCGCAAAGCGATGCTGTCGCAGCGCGTTATCGGCAGCGATGATTTTTTCAGCTTGACCGACGAGAAACAAAAGCGCGCGGTCACCGAAGATTTCATCGCCAAGCTCGCACAGCTGCATGCGTTGGATCCGCGCGCGCTGCAACTGGAGGATTTGGCGTTACCGCCGAACCCCAGTTTTGCAAAATCCCGCGTGCAGGTGTGGCAGGATTTGTTCGACCGTTTTGTCACACGGCCGGCACCGGTAGTGCGTTTTGCGCTGCAGTGGATGGCGAACAATGCGCCGGCCAACAGCGGTGATGCCGTGTTATGTCACGGCGATCTTGGCCCCGGCAATTTTTTATTCGACGGCAACCGCGTCAGTGCATTGCTCGATTGGGAATTGGTGCATTTGGGCGATCGTCACGACGATCTGGGCATGTTGTCGCTGCGCAGTTATCAGATGAGTGGCATGGGCAATCTGGCGCAGGATCTCTCGCTGTATGAAAAATTCAGCGGCGTCAAAATCGATCGCGGTCTGGTGGCGTATTACCGCGTTGTCGCCATTCTGCTCGGTGTCACCACATCGTTGACCGCGCTCGATCGCCAGCAGGTCGGTCGTGTGGCGATACCGCTGTATTACCATCTGGTGCCGTATCTGCAGCATCTGCTGGTTTCGGCATTGATCGACTGGGCGAAAGTCGATGTCGAAGAGCCCGAGCTATTTACGGCAACCAACGACGTTGTCGAAAGCGAAGTGCTGGCGACGATAATCGAGGAGCTTGAAGACGAAACGCGGCATCCGGCATCGTCGATAAATATGCCCGGCTTGAAAGAGCTCGCGTTGCATTTGCAGGCGCGTGCTGACATTGGAACATCCATCGATAAGGCCGAGCTGGACGATCTTCAGCATTTGCTGGGGTCGCGTCCGCGATCGGTGCCGGCGGGTTTGCGCGCACTGGATGAACGTCTGCTGCGTGGTGATCTGAACGATCTTGAATTATTGCGCTGGAGTTATCGCCATACCCGGCGCCAGGCCCAATTGTGGCCGGCCTGGCGCGAGCGTTTCGCCATTCCTTTGCTGCCTGTAAGCTGACACGTCTTCCATCAATACGGTTGTTTAAATAATGGCAGTTGTTCCTGTTGTTCGCACGGAGGAGTCCGGTACGGATGTTCCGGGCAAGGCCGATGCGCCGATTTCACGCGTGGCTTGGTATGTGCTGCTCATGTTGGTATTAATCAACGTTACCAACTATATCGATCGCAGCATGATTTCGATCGTGCTTGAGCCCGTGAAAAAAGAATTCGGACTCACCGATAGTCAGCTCGGCACCTTGTCGGGATTGGCGCATGCGGCGGCGTATGCCGTGTTCGGCGTGCCGCTCGGCATGCTGGTCGATCGTGTCAATCGCGCACGTCTGCTCGCTTTCATGTTGTTCATCTGGAGCGGTATGACGGCGCTGGCCAGCCAGATGACATCGTATCTCGGCTTGCTCATGACGCGGGCGGCGGTGGGCGGTGCGGAGTCGGGCGGTGTGCCGACATCGGTCTCGCTGATTTCGGATTATTTCCCGGCGCGTCGACGCGCCACTGCGATTGGATTTTTTTTTGCGGCGGGCCCGATTGGTTTTGCGATCAGTTTCGCCATCGGTGGATATCTGGTTGCGCACTTTGGCTGGCGGCTAACATTTCTGGCCGCTGGTGTTCCGGGGTTTATTCTCGCGGCCGTTTTATTATTCACGGTCAGGGATCCGCGCGCGGCGCTCAAACCCGTTGCGCAACAGTCGGCGGAACCACCGGCGCCATTGCGGCTTGTCGTCGCAACCGTGTTTCGCAATCGGCCGTTGTGCGCGGCCGTGACGGCGATGGTGCTGAGTGCACTGACCACATCGGCGTTCTGGGGTTGGATCGCGTCGTTCCTGATTCGCGTGCACGGCATGTCCGTGCAGAACGTCGGCTTCCTGATCGCACTCACCGCTGTCAGCAGTGGTCTGCTTGGCGGCTTGCTTGGCGGCGTATTGTCAGACCGGTTTAGCCACGGTAGCAGTCGCAGGGCGGCATATTTCATTGCAACGGTGCACCTGCTGATCTTGCCGCCGGCCATTGTGACGTTGACGGCAAACAATCTGGTGTTGCTGTTCGGTGCCATGGCGTTTTGGCAATTATTGCTGCCGATGTATCTCGGGCCCGCATACGGCATCTGTATCAGCCTTACCCCGGGGCGGATGCGTGGCACGATGCTGTCATTTATTCAGACTTTTTCCAATTTACTCGGAGCCGGTATTGGTCCGTTTGTCATTGGCAAGTTAAGCGATGTCATCGGCGGTGACATGTCATTGCGTTATGCGATGCTGAGTGTTGTTGCGATCAATGTGCTGACTGCGTTTCTGTACTGGTTGGCGGCGCGCAATATTCAGCCACAACATCAACAGGCGGCGGCATGAGCTCGAAATTGCTTTAACCAAGGTTGGAAATCACGTCAGTTTTTTCGAGAAAAGTTTCAGGAGCATTTTTTAAGCAATTAATACTTGGAAGGAGTATGAGAATGTCAAAGCAATTATTGGGTAAGGTCGTCATCGTGACGGGCGGCGCGCGCGGTATTGGCCGTGCCGCAGCACTGGGATTTGCGCGCGAGGGCGCAAGGGTTGTGGTTTCCACCGGTCGCGACTTCAAAGGCGGTGAAGAAACCGCGCAGATGGTGATGGCACAAGGCGGCGACGCGATTTTTGTACCGTGTGAAATTACCGATGAAGCTGCCGTGGAAGCGATGATCAAAACTGCCGTCGACAAGTATGGCCGCATCGATTGCGCTTTAAATAATGCGGCATCCGGTCACGGTCAAGCCTTGACTGCAGATATTCCGACGGATGACTGGCGCCGAGCGATCGATGTCGTGCTGACGGGTTCCTGGCTGTGTATGAAACATGAGATCAAACAATTCCTGGCGCAGGGTGGTGGCGGTTCGATCATTAACATCACTTCAACCACGGGCATGATCGGCTTTCCGTATTCGGCGGGTTACGGCGCGGCAAAAGCGGGTGTGATCCACCTGACCCGCACCACTGCGAAGGAGTACGCCAAGCAGGGAATCCGCGTAAATGCCATTTCCCCAGGGCCCATTGCCACCGAAATGTTGACGAGTGCGGCGGCGGCAAATCCCGGCTTGCTGGATCAGGTGGCAGGCATGGTGCCGCTTGGTCGCGTTGGTGAACCGGAGGAGGTTGTCGATTTGGCCATCTGGCTAAGCTCGGCGAAAGCGGGCTTCGTCACGGGTTCGATGTATACCGTCGATGGCGGCCAGACTGCATGATTTTTTATTCACCCGGCACGGAGAAGGGTTGCGCTCGACTTGCTTGAGTTATCCATCTGGAGAAAAGCGGCTGTGAATAACGCGATGTGGTCGCGCTCCAGATTGGCCAGCTCCCTTTTGCCCATGTCGTGCAAGCCCAGTCGATGGCGGGTTGCGCCGAACAGGGTGTTGCCAAACGACAATTCAAACAGCGAAAACCCCCAATCCAGTTTTGATTTCGTCGCGCCGGGTAATGCGGTTTCGAGAGCTTCCAGATAAAGCTCCCTGACCGGTAGGTAATATTCGGCAATGGCAGCGTGCAGCTTACCGTTATTTTCCACCGGCACGCGCTGGGTCACGATGCGCTGATACGACAAATGCCCGGGATCATTCTTGTGCAGCATGGCGAACTGGGGTTGCGAAAATGCCTCAATGATTTTCTCTACCGAAAGCTGGTCGCCAAAGGTCTGTCTGGCTTTGATAAGACTGCCTCGCAGAACCTCAGCGCTATCGGGGGAGCGGCGCTGCAGCACGTTGGCAAAGATATTTTCCTTGGACGTGAAGTGGTAGCCGAGCGTGCCGAGTTCCGCTTCGGCGGCGGCGGCAATATCCCGCATTGACGTGCCATCATACCCATATTCTGCGAACAACTTTTCCGCCGCATCGAGAATACCATCCCGCGTTTTTGCGCCCGGGCGGGTGCTGCGTTTTACAAGGGTTTTTGACATATCTAATGGCGCGCTTTAAGTCAGGGTTGTCAGGAACTGTCATAGTAAACTGAGTACGCTTATGGGGCTAGCTTCGGCAGGCGGTTCAGCCAGGCCCTAAACTGCCTTGAAACTCGTTGGTATCGTCATGCCGCGGCCGCAGGATGCTCGGCATTTCCGTTCCTGAAGATGAACCGAGCGACGAAATCCGGCTCGCGCCGTCCACATTTTCCACATTTTTTTCTCCGCGCCGCCGGCAATCGTTGCGCGGCGAACATGATGGCTTACGGGAAATTTTCTTATCGATAATGACTTCAATAACGAACGGACGGCGTGCAGGTTTTACTCAGACCAACTTGAAGCAGGTTAACGGCATGTTGTCGACGATTTCAAAGCAAACATTGACCGCCATGCCGACGCGCAGATTTTCCGGCGTACAGTTGATGACATTGCCGATCATGCGCGGGCCTTCGTCGAGATCGATCACGGCGATGACAAACGGCACGCGCAAGCGTTGCCCCGGGTCCTGCCCCATGCGGTCAATGGTGAACGAATGGATTTTGCCGGCAGTTTTTGCCGGTTGCCATAACCAGTCGGTTTGCAGGCAATGAGGGCAGTGGCTGCGTGGGTAGAAAAAGAATCCGTCGCGCGGACATTTTTGCAGCAACAGTTTTTGTTCGCGCGCTGCAGCGAAAAACGGTTGTGATAGCGGCGTAACCAGCGGTAACGGGCGACCATTTTCTGCGTAGATTTGCATTATGCGCCCTCCAGAATGACGGCAATCTGTTCGGACAGCATGCCGCCCGAGCCACTGCAGAACGCGCGGTCACAGCGCGCCAGCTGGCGTGCATCGGCGCGGCCCTGCAATTGACGGGTTGCTTCGATGAAATGCGAAAGGCCGCCGGCCAGCCGCGGCTGACCGAAGCTCAATTGGCCGCCGTGTGTGTTGAGTGGCCAATCGCCGTGATAACGCATATCGCGCTCGCGAATGAATTGTTGCCCTTGTCCCGGCTTGCAGAAACCTGCGCTTTCAATCGCGAGCATCACGGTAATCGTGAAGCTGTCGTACAGGCAGGCAAGATCGATATCGTCGCGCTGCATGCCGGCCATGCGAAATGCACGATCGGCAGCGGCGGCGATTGGCGAATGCAGTAAATCCGGCATCAGCGTAATGCTTTTGTGCGTCAGGAATTCGCCATAACCGCTGACATAAACCGGCCGATGTGGCGCGCGTCTGGCGCGTGCGGCCGACGTCACCAGCATGGCGCCGCCACCGTCGCAGGGCATGACAATTTCCAGCAACTTGATCGGGTCGGCGACGTAACGCGAATTCATCACATCGTCGATGGTGATGGGTTTGCCGAAAAAAATCGCATTGGGATTTGCCTGCGCATTGTCGCGATGCTGCACGGAAATCTTCGCGAGAATTTCTTCGTCGTAGCCGTAAGTCGCGCGATAACGTTGTGCGGCCATCGCGTAACTGGGTACGGCGGCGACCAGTCCCGCGGGAATTTCAAACTGCGATTGCGGCGAGCCCCACGCGTCGCCGCCCATATAGATCAGCGTCGGCAGTGTTTTCGGATTGGCTGCGGGATCCGGCGGTGGCGGCACGCCGGGACACAAAACCAACACGTTCTCGCAGACACCGACTTCGATCGCCGCGGCTGCGCGCCAGATCATGCCGGCGGGCGATGCGCCACCGAGATCGACAACTTCGTTGAACGATGTATGCAAGCCGAGATATTCGGCAACGGCCGACGGCGCGAATACCGGCGATTCGGGCACACCGCTAATAACGATACCGTCGATTTCGTGTTTTTCGAAACCGGCGTCAGCCAGCGTTTCCGCGGCGAGTTGTGCCATCGCCTCCAAAGCGAACATCGGCTGCGGCCATTTCTTTTGCGGTTTCCATTCGGTGAGGCCGACAATTGCTGCAGATTTTTTTCCCATCATTCGCTCCGCTCTTTGTCCCAAACAGGCAGGGCATCGAGCGCTTCCACCTGATTGCCGCGCACCAGCAGCGGATTGATTTCGAAGGCGGCCAATTGGGGCCCCAATGCCAGTGCCGCTGCACCGATTTTTACAACGACATCGGCGACGGCGTCGAGATCGACAACGGGCGAGCCGCGATAACCCTGCAGCAATTTTGCAGCACGCAAACTGTTGAAGGCGGCGACGACATCCTGCTTGCGCACGGGCAGCAGACACAGACGCGTATCGTTCATGACTTCAACCCATACTCCGCCAAGACCCAGCGCCATCACCAGCCCCCACTGTGGATCGCGCGCGATGCCGACGAATAATTCGACGCCTTTGTCGCGCATCGGCGACACGGCAATACCTTCGATACGCGCCTCCGGATGCGCTGCCTGCGCCGCATTCATGATTCGATTGAAACCCTGCTCGACTTCGGCATCGCCGCGCAAATTCAGCAGCACGCCGCCGATATCGGTTTTGTGCGCAATATCGGGCGACGCGATTTTCAATACAACCGGGCCGGCGAAATCGCGCGCGGCCGCCACAGCTTCAGCGGCAGTTTTGGTGACGATCGATGGAATCACCGGGACGCCCGCCGCGCGCAAATATACGAGTGCTTCCTGTTCTGATTGCGGCCGCGCACTCGATATCGTTGTCGCCGTTGATTGCAGTGGTGCGTAGTTGCGTACCCGCTCTGACCACCACACTAATTTGCCAGCCGCGAACATGCCATCGCCGAGTCCCGACAACGCAGTCGGCAATTGATTGTCGCTGAGATAGGCCTGCCCGACATCGGTGATCGGCTTGATGTAGCTGGTGATAAGCGCCGCTTTCGAAGTGGCGGCACGCAGGCCGCTGGCGATCGGGGCGAGTGCGGTGCGCTGCAATTGTTCGGCATCCGCGGGTGGATCGAAGTTACACAGCGTGAGCCCGACTTGCGGATCGGCCGATACGATGCGCAGCACCTTTTCCCACAGCGAAGGATCGCGCACCGCAGCCCCGGTCAGATCGATCGGGTTGTGCATCTGGCCGAGATCCGAAACCACTTCCCCGAGCGCCTGGGTCGTAACCGGTGCAAAGGCGGGCATCGGTACACCATATGCGTCGGCAAGATCGGACATGACCTCACAGGCGCCGCCGGAAATCGACACGCATGCAACTCCGGGCTTTTCGAGATAACCGATATTGCCGAGCGCGGCGGCGGTCGTGATCAAACGCTCGAACGTATCGACACGCACCAGGCCAAAGCGCTCGCAGGCAGCGTTAAAGACCTTGTCGTCGCCAACCAGTGCGCCCGTGTGTGCGGCAGCTACTGCAGCCGTAGTGGGGGCGGCGCCGACTTTCAAGACGACAATCGGCTTGCGCATTTGCAATGCACGCTGGGCAACGGCAATGAAATTTTCCGGATCGCGAATGGATTCGAGAAATACCGCAATGGATTTTACGGCGGGGTGCTGAACCAGATAATCCAGGCAGTCTGCCGTGGTGATATTGGCTTCGTTCCCAGTCGCGATCAGATGTGTGACGCCGATGCCGAGTTGCTGTGCATAGGCGGCGAGCTGATGCGCGGTGGCGCCACTGGCAGAAACGATACCCAGTGCGGCCGCCGGTTGCGATGGCGGTACGGGAATCGAACCCAGCGAAACCGCATCGGCAAAATTGACGAAGCCGAGGCAATTCGGGCCGAGCAAGCCCAAGTCGAATTGCCGGCACAATTCAACCAGACGATCTTGCAGTTGCACGCCTTCACCGCCGACTTCGGCGAAACCCGAAGTCAACACGACAAAATTCCTGATACCTGCGGCCGCCGCTGCGGCGACCGCATCGATCACGCCGGCGATGGGGACGCAGATATAAGCGGTATCGACCGGCTCTGTGATATCGGCGCAGCTGGTGACTGCCTGCTGGCCGAAAATGATGCCGCCGCGCGGATTCACCATATGCAGCCTGCCGGAATACTTCAGCGTCTTTAGATTGGCCACGGCCAGCGCTGCGTAATGGTTGCGTTCGGAGGCGCCGACGATGGCGATCGAGCGCGCTTGCAGCAGTGGGGTCAGGCGATGTTCGGCAGTAATGGCGCGCATGATGAAAACCTATCGTTAAATAAGAGTTATTTGGATGTCGATCGACGTGAACTGCGTTGTGGCAACGGCGTCCCCATCGCCACCAGGCTCTGCAGAAAAAACACCAGCATGTCGGCGGCGCGCCCGGACGCATTGGCTGCCTTGTCGCTGCCGATATTCAGATAGAGTCCGGTCACCAGGTTGTGCAGCATGGCAGTTGCCGTTTCCACCGGCAGCGGCAGACGTTTGCCCGCCCTGGCAAACAGCGCGGTAAAAAATTCATTCGAGAATTTTTTGGCGTCGCTCTGATAGGCGCGATAAGCAGCGCCGAAAGTTTTGTCGCGTTTGGCTTGTAGCTGGATCTCCGCCATAAACAGACCCCAGTCAGCCTGTTTTAGAAACGCATCGAAGCGTGCGACAAGTTCGCGATAAATGGCATCCATATCGTCGCAGACTTCGATCAGCGTTCGCCACGCCGTCGTTTCGCGCAGGCTGGTTTCGCGCATCAGCTCCAACATCAGGTCCTGCTTCGAGGGATAGTTCGCGTAAAACGCGCCTTTTGAGAAACCTGCGGATTCGGCAATACGATCGACGGACGCGGCGACGTAACCATGGCTGGAAAATTCGCGAATCGCTGCGGCCCTGAGTTTTTGGCGCGTCACATTCTGACTTTCAGCGCGGGTCAGGCGGGGCATCGGAAAATCCTACATGGATTGCACGTTGTTATTGAGATACCAGTTGGTATTTGAAATCCGATGATAGTGCAGGCAGTTTCGCAGTCAACAATAATCGCGTGAATGAACAAATGTTCATGTCGGCGGTGTGTCGGTGGCGACTGATACACCGCCCGACTCGAAACATCCGGCGCTCAACTGTTGCGTGATGGTCACTTGAGAACCCGTGTTGGAAATGGATCTGGCGCTCGCAAACCAGCGCTCAG
>JBEVMI010000347.1:0-3913 GCA_040508685.1 Spongiibacteraceae bacterium | reverse complement strand
CACCGGGCTCGGCATGTTATTGATCGGCAGTCTCAGCGATGCGTTCAAGCCGCATTTTGGCGATGAAGGGATTCGTTTCGCACTGTTGGCCGTGGTGCCACTGATGATGTGCGTTGCGTTTTGTTATCTGCTTGCCAGCCGGAATTTGCAGGATTGTCTGGATCGGGTCACTGCCTATGCGAAGCGTGCGGGCTAGAAAACGATACGTCTTACGCGAAGTAGCGGCTCGGTGTCGTGCCCAGACTTTTGCGAAACATGGAAATAAATGCGCTGGGACTTTCGTAACCCAGATCGATTGCGACCTGAGTCACCGGTTTGCGTTCGGCCAACATTTGCAGGGCCAGCACCAGTCGCACCTGCTGCCGCCATTGCGCGAAACTCATGCCGGTATCCTGCTGAAATTGTCGCGCCAGCGTGCGTTCGCTGGCGCCGAGACGCGATCCCCATTGCGCCAATGAACGGTTGTCGGCGGGGTTTGACGTAATGTGCTCGGCAATCGTCAACAGACGCGGTTGCGTCGGGCGCGGTACGTGCAGCGGCGTTGTCGGTGACAGGTGAATTTCATCGACGATGACGGCGGCCAGTCGCGTCTGTGCACTTTCTGCCGTGTAAATGTTGGGGTATGTCAGCAGGCGAATAACCAGTTCACGCAGTAATGCGGAGGCTTGCAGCACACAACAATGGCTTAACAGTTGGCGTGTTGCATTTTCTTCCATATAAACCGTTCGCATCTCGATGCGTGAGCTGATGCGGAATGAATGTTTTTTGAAAGCCGGAATCCACACCGCGCGATTGGGAGGGACGACCCAGAAGCCCTCATCGGTGATGACTGACATCACGCCATTCAGCGCAAATACCAGTTGGGGCCAATCATGCCAGTGCGAGTGAATGATCTCGCCCGGTTCGAAATGCGCAGCGACCGCGACCATCGGACCGATGTCCGCGCCAAACATATCCCGTACCGGTATCAGGTCCCGAGCGTCGCCATGGCGCATGCTCTCCAGGGTCAATAACGGTTGGCTGGTTTGCGACATAAGTTGTCTGCTTATAGTAAGTCGGACGTATGCGCGAATATTAGACTGGTCTCCTACTACAGATAAATAGCCCGCGAGGGTTGAGGAGCCTTGTCATGTTTAAAATGTTCAGCGTCGACGACCATATTATGGAACCGCCAAACGTGTTCACTGACCGTGTAGCGGCCAAATTCAAGGAGCGGGTGCCGCATATCGTCAAAGATTCGAAAACCGGCGGCGACAACTGGACGTGGGAAGGGGGCCAAGCGCAATCCGCGGGCATGTATGCCGTCGCCGGCAAGCCTGCCGAAGAGTGGAATTTCGACGCTATCGGCTACGGCGACATGATTCCGGGTTGTTACGACCCAAAAGCCCGCGCCAAGGATTTCCTGAGTCAGGGCATCTGCGCGAGTGCGGCGTTCCCGACACTGCCAGGTTTCTGCGGTGACATGTTCGCCAAATTCGAAGACAAAGAACTCGCCAGCATCTGCGTCGAAGCCTACAACGACTTCATCATCGACGAATGGTGCCCGGCGGGTCCGAAAGGTCTGTACGTGCCGATGGTACTGACCAAACTCTGGGATCCCGAAGCCACCGCGCAGGAAATTTATCGCTGCGTCAACAAGGGCGCGAAGGCCATTTCGTTTACCGAAAATCCGGTCGGTCACGGCCTGCCGTCGTTCTGGACCGATCACTGGGATCCGGTCTGGCGCGCCTGCCAGGAAACCAATATCCCCGTGTGCATGCACATCGGCACCGGCAGCCAGTTGATATCGCCGTCGCCGGAGGCCCCGGCCACACTGTTCATCGCGCTGAGCCAGATCGCCGCGCAGGCGGCGTCGATGAACCTCGCGATGAGCCCGGTATGCCGCAAGTTCGAGAATCTCAAGCTCGTGTTCTCGGAGGGCGGTATTGGCTGGATTCCGGCGGCACTCGAACGCGCCGATTTCCAGTGGACCAAACACGCGCCGTGGACCAAGTTGACCGGCACGCTGCCGTCGGAAATCTTTAAACGCAACATGTACGTGTGCATGATCCACGAGCCGGAAGCGCTGCACGAATATCGCCACCTGATCGGTGTCGACCGCATCTTCTGGGAAAACGATTATCCTCACGCGGATACGCCGTGGCCGCACGTGCAAAAGATGGTCGAAGAGCAGGTGCACGGTTTGCCGCAGAAAGACCAGGACATGGTGTTGTTCAGCAACGCCGAGAAAGTCTTCGACTGGAAAATGGCGGATTACGATTCGGCGGAAGTTCAGGCGATCATCCGCTCGTAATCAGATATCGGTAGTTAGGTCTAAAGGGGAGATTCGTTCTCCCCTTTTTTTATTCGCAAATAAAAATACTTTGGCTTGCATCGCCGTCATTTCCTCAGCGAGCGCAATTAAAGCAGGATATTCGCGGTTGAATTGGTGATCGCTCCTTGTGGTTGTGTGTGCGTGTACGCGCGTTGCGTATATTGTCGGCAGTTCGGGTTGTCGCTCACATGGTAGGGGCTAGCGAATATATCGAACCGCAGCTGCGCCGCTTCAGCGAAAGAAATGGTGGCGACGACAAGATTTCTGCGCGGGTGCAGCCGATGCGCAGGATAAAGCCATGGCGTATCTGGCGAGAGTGGCCAGTGAATGATGAGCCGCTGCAGTCTGCGGGTTAATTTAGCATTGGGTTGTCTGGGGTGATCCGGTAAAATAAGGATCCTTACATGGCGCCGCATTGCGGATGCCGAATACTGGTTTGGTCGCGGAGTTTTCAGCAATGAATTTATCGGGTAAAAAAATTGTGATTACCGGTGCCAACGGGGCGCTGGGACGCGTGGTCGCTGATGTCGCACGCAAATATGGCGCCGAACTGGTGCTGCTCGACATTGCATGGCCCGCGGAGGCTCCTGCTGATGGAGCTGCGCGTTATGCCGTCGATCTCTGCGACGCTAAAGCGGTGGCAGATTGCATTTCGGAGATCGGTGCCTTTGATGCTGTCGTCAATCTGGCGGGCGGTTTCGATATGGGACCGGCCGTGCATGAAATCACCGACGAACAGTGGAGCCATTTGTACCGTATGAACGTGGTAACAATGCAAAACACGGTGCGTGCATCGGTACCGACGCTGTTGGCGCGCGGGCGCGGTGCCATTGTCAATGTCGGCGCCCTGGGCGCACTAAAAGGGCAGGCCAATATGGGTGCGTATTGCGGCACCAAGAGTGTGGTCATGCGCTTCACCGAAAGCCTGTCGGAAGAGCTGAAAAATAACGGTATTAATGTCAATGCAGTGCTGCCGAGCGTAATCGACACGCCGCGCAACCGCGCTGACATGCCGAATGCGGATTTCAGTAAATGGGTGAGACCGGAACAGCTCGCCGACGCAATTTGTTTCCTCGCTTCCGACGCTGCCAGTGGCATTCACGGCGTACTGTTGCCGGTGGCTGGTCTCGCCTGATTGATCGCTATTGTGTGGAGTGTCGAAGCGCCTCAATTTTTCAGAAAAACAATAAAGAAGAATTAGCGCGTGCGGCCAATTCACGTTTTGCAGCTGATCGGATGCAAAACGCCACGGGTTCAACTTTGATGGCCGCGCTGATGTTGTTGCCCGTCCTGCCGTTTACACAGGCGCCGAGCAATCTCACATTTCTCGTGGTTGGCGCCATTGTTGCCGCCGGCACGTTAAATACCGCTGTTAATTTCCTACTGTTTTACAGTCTCGCGCATGCTGTTGGTCCGACACCGACACTCGCGATCAATTATGTTGTTCCGCTGAATGGCATTCTCTTCAGTGTCATTCTACTCGGTGAGCCAGTGCCGCCCAGTCTATTGAGTGGCGCCGTACTGGCGCTGGAAACCATTCGCATGCTACCCGCTGCGACCGGTGGCCCCGGCACGGCGATCACCTTCGGCAAACATGAT
>JBEVMI010000336.1:0-4102 GCA_040508685.1 Spongiibacteraceae bacterium | reverse complement strand
CAGACCGCGGTGCGCACCTTTATCGAGGATTACTACAGCACGCCCGACAGCTGGCCGGTAAAAACCGCTGCCGCACGCGTGTTGTCCGCGTTGAATGCATGGCTGTTCCATCACGGCCAGCAACACATTGCCCGCAACGCACTGGTCACCACGTTCAGCGCCGTGATTTTAAAGTCCACCACCGCGCATCTGCTGCACGCCGGCGACAGCCGCATTTATCGCTGGCGCGCTGGCAGTCTCGAATTGCTGACCCGCGACCATCAGCAGCGCAATCGCGACGGCAGCTTTTTCCTGACGCGCGCGCTCGGCATGGATAGCCGGCTCGAAGTCGATTACATCCAGGAAGAGCTGGAGCCGGCCGACCTGCTGATGCTCACGACAGACGGTGTGCACGGTGTTTTGCAAGCGGCGGAGCTGAGTCAATTATTGGCGACCACGGTTGCCGATCGGGATTTGCCTTCGTTGGAAGACAAGGCGAAAGCCATTGTCGGCGCGGCATTGCGCAAGGGCAGCGATGACAATCTGTCGTGCCTGCTGGTGCGTGTCGACCAGTTGCCGATTGAAGATATCGACGAAGTCCACCGCCGCCTGACGCAATTGAAAATCCCGCCGGTACTGGAAATCGGGCAGAACATCGATGGTTATCGCGTGCTCCGGATACTGCACAACGGCACGCGCAGCCATCTCTACGTCGTGCAGAACATCACCGATCAAAAACGTTATGTGCTGAAAGCACCTTCGGAAAATTTTGCTGAAGATGCGCAGTATCTCGAAGGATTTATCCGCGAGCAGTGGGTGGGTCGCCGCATTGATCATCCCGCAGTCATGAAAATTTATGCGCGGCCTGAAAGCAGCCCGTTCCTGTATCACCTCTGCGAATACATTGAAGGCCAGACGCTGCGGCAATGGCTGTTCGACAATCCCAGGCCGGCGCTTGAAACCGTGCGCAATCTGACCCGCGACATCATCACTGCGCTGCGCGTGTTTCAGCGCCAGCACATGGTGCACCGCGACCTGAAACCCGAAAACGTCATGTTGCTGGCCGATGGTCATATCAAGCTGATTGACTTCGGCACCGTCTATGTCAGCGGTCTCGGCGAAGTGAATTCGCCGCTGCGCGAAGAGTGCCCGGTGGGTTCGGCCGATTACATAGCCCCCGAATATCTGCTCGGTGACACCGGCTCGCATGTGTCCGACATTTTTTCGCTCGGCGTCATGGTGTACGAAATGTTGACCGGCAAGTTGCCGTTCAACCTGCCGGACATGACTCGTCGCCCGCCGCAGGGTTTGCAGCCATGGCGTTATCAGTTTGCGCGCGACCGGCGTCAGGACCTGCCGTTATGGGTCGACCTCGCCCTGCAGAAAGCGACGGCGCCGAAACCGCGCGAACGTTATCAGGCGCTGTCCGAATTTTTGCAGGATATCTGTGTGCCCAATGCGGATATGTTGCAAGAGCGCAAATCGGCGCCGCTGCTCGAACGCGACCCGGTCAATTTCTGGCGCGGCGTGTCGCTGATTTTATTCATCGTGGTGCTGGTGGAGTGGGTGCTGTTGGTCAAACGCTGACAGCGCGTTGCTCGACGGTGCCCTCTTAACAACTTCTTAACACCCCCGCCCCGCTATTTAACACCCTCTTTATCGACGCCGTCCTATCGTTGCTGCCGTGAAATCGATTGCGGAGGTTTCGGAATGGACATGGTGTTTATCGTCGCCCTGATTGCCTTTTTACTCTCGATGGCCGCGCTGATGTCGGGTTGCGTTCGGCTGGGAGAAAAACAATGAGCGGACTTTACCTGCTGAGTGCCGGCATCGCTTTGGCGCTGCTGGTGTATCTGGTGTATGCCCTGCTGAAAGCGGAGAAATTCTGAAGTGACAACACATGCCTGGATACTTCTCACGCTCTACCTGGTGGTGATCCTGCTGTGCGCAAAGCCGCTGGGGATTTATATGGCCACCGTCATGGAAGGCCGCTCGCGGCTGGCGCAACGCATCGAAACGCCGCTGTTGCGCCTGTGTGGTGTGCGCGCCTCGCAGGAAATGTCGTGGTCGCAGTACGCGCTGGCGATCCTGTTGTTTTCGCTGCTCGGCGCCGTGGCTGTCTATGCATTGCAGCGTTTGCAAGGGTGGTTGCCGCTGAATCCACAGCAGATGCCGAATGTGGCGGCGGATTCGTCGTTCAACACCGCGGTCAGCTTCGTCACCAATACCAACTGGCAGGGTTACAGCGGCGAAACGACGATGAGTTACCTGACACAGATGCTCGGACTGGCCGTACAGAATTTTTTGTCGGCAGCTACCGGTATCGCGGTCGTGTTTGCGCTGATCCGCGGTTTGGCGTGCCACGCGTCGAAAACCGTCGGCAATGCCTGGGTCGATCTGTTGCGCGCGACGTTATTCATTCTGCTGCCGCTGTCGTTCGTGCTGGCGATGATGCTGGCGAGCCAGGGCGTCATCCAGAGCTTTTCGGCGTATGTCGATATAACGGGAGCACAACCACAAACGCTGGCGATGGGTCCGGTCGCTTCGCAGGAAGCCATCAAGATGCTCGGCACCAACGGCGGTGGTTTTTTTAATGCGAATTCGGCGCACCCCTTCGAGAACCCGACACCGCTGAGCAATTTCCTGCAAATGCTCGCGATATTCCTGATTCCCGCTGCGCTCTGCTACAGCTTCGGACGCCTTGTCGGCGATACGCGCCAGGGCTGGGCCGTGCTGGCGGCGATGACGATTCTGTTTTTGTGCGCAGTGATTCCGCTGATGCAGGTCGAGCAGGCCGGCAATCCTTTGCTCACTCCACTGCACGTCGATCAGAGCGCCAGCGCCTTGCAGGCCGGCGGCAATATGGAGGGCAAGGAGGTGCGTTTCGGCATCGCCGAGTCAAGCCTGTTTGCCGCGATCACCACCGCGGCTTCCTGCGGTGCAGTCAATACCATGCACGATTCGCTGACGCCGCTCGGCGGGCTGGTGCCGATGGGGTTGATACAGCTCGGCGAAGTCGTATTCGGCGGGGTTGGCTCGGGCCTGTACGGCATGCTGATTTTTGCGCTGCTGGCGGTATTCATCGCCGGGCTGATGATCGGCCGCACGCCGGAATATCTCGGCAAAAAAATCGAAAGTTTCGATATGAAGATGATCGCCATCGCGATCCTGGTGACACCGCTGCTGGTGCTCGTGGGCACCGCCATTGCCGTCGTCACCGCGGGTGGTACCGCCGGCATCTATAACCCGGGGGCGCATGGTTTTTCCGAAGTGTTGTACGCGCTGAGTTCGGCGGCCAATAACAACGGCAGTGCGTTTGCGGGACTGTCTGCGAATACGCCGTTCTACAACACGCTGCTCGGCGTCGTCATGGGGTTCGGCCGGTTTGGCGTGATCGTGCCGGTGCTGGCGATTGCCGGTTCGCTGGCGGCAAAAAAACGCCTGCCGGTGCACGCCGGCACCATGCCTACGCATGGCCCGCTGTTCGTGGTGTTGCTGATAGGTACCGTGGTTCTGGTGGGCGCGTTGAATTATGTGCCGGCGCTGGCGCTGGGTCCGATCGTTGAACATCTGATGCTGTTGCAGCAGTGATTTGAGGAATACGGCAATGACCAAAACACAACTCGCCATGTTCGATCCCGCGCTGGTGCAGCCGGCGGTCATCGATGCGTTCCGGAAACTCGATCCGCGTGTGCAATGGCGCAACCCGGTAATGTTTGTCGTCTACATCGGCAGCCTGCTGACCACCGGGTTGTGGGTGCAGGCCCTGAGCGACAGTGAAACCGCGCCCGGATTTATTCTCGCGATTGCGCTGTGGCTGTGGTTCACCGTGCTGTTTGCCAATTTCGCCGAAGCGCTGGCGGAAGGGCGCAGCAAGGCCCAGGCGGCGGCATTGCGCGGGATCAAAAAAACCGTGCTGGCAAAAAAACTCGAACAGCCATTGTCTGTTGGAAGATGGTATGGGGAGCATTTTTTCCTGATGCCGGGCAATGAGCTGAATAAAGATGCCGTGATTCTGGTTGAGGCCGGCGATGTGATTCCGATGGATGGCGTTGTCATCGAAGGCGTTGCATCAGTTGATGAAAGTGCAATCACCGGCGAGTCCGCGCCAGTGATCCGCGAA
>JBEVMI010000318.1:0-4786 GCA_040508685.1 Spongiibacteraceae bacterium | reverse complement strand
GCACCACCACGCCAGTACTGGCGAGTCCCCATACCGCCACCGGCTGCACCCAGCCCGGCGCCACTTCACCGTGGCTCGATGCCAACAGCGCCGCTTCACCGCCGATTAATGCCAGCGTGATCAACGTCGCCATGGTCGACACCAGAATCCGGCTGCGTCGCGGCAGGCCATCCAGCAGCGGCAGCAACCGTGTGACATGCGCGCATTCACTGAGCAGCAGCGACATGCCCACCACCGCCAGCGTAAACGCCGCCGCCGTCAGCATCGGCAGCGTCCCCGCGGACTCGGTGAATAACACCGTCAGCGGCCGCTGCAACAGATGGGTATTCAGCACCGCGACCACGACCGCGCTGCTCGCCAGCACCAGCGCCACCAGCCAGCGGGCGAGAAAGGATTCGACGCGCACGTCGGCGCGATTGGCGCACAACTCGCGAAACGCCGCCATCTGCGTATCGACGCGATGGATACGCGTCAGCAGGTCGCGGCTGTCCTTGCCGACCGCGGTGACCTGACGACTGAGGCGGCGCCACAACGGCCGCATGTCGGCGAGAATCTTGTGGCGCGCATTGACCGCCCAACGGTACTCGCGCATGACTTCGCGCTGCTGGTCCTGCACCGAGCTGTGGATGTCCTGCAGGATGCGGCCGACGGGTTCGGGATGGGTGTCGAGCTGCAGTTTGGCGATGGCGTCGACGGCGCCGATCCAACCGGGGGCGGCCGGTGGCACCTGGGTGGAACGCTCGAAGTCTTCGCCGAGCAGGGTAATGTGTTCGTTGATGGCGCGTTCCAGATGCTGGAACTTGGTCATGTCCTGTTCGACTGCGGCGGCGACGCGCTGGAAATCCCAATCCAGCTGACGGCGGGTGATTTCGGTCTGCAGCGCCAGCATGACTTCGCGGTTGCGTACCCGTAACGCCTCGCCGAGCGCGGCACAGGCACGGGCCAACAGGCGCAACTGGCGCTGGCCGGCGCGGCCGAGCTGTTCGATTGCACGGTGCGCACGTTCGCGTACCAGATACATCACCGCAATCGCCACCACGATTGCCAGCGCGGCCCCCAGCGCAGGGTTTTCAGTCCAGAGCATATTCGCCCCCCTCAAACACGGACGCGCCATTTGCTTAAGGCGCTGACGACACGGGCAGCGGACGTACAAAATTCGCACTACCGCCCGAAAGCCTGACTATCTAACCATACTGATCGGACAAAGGCACCGACCCGGCTCACACCCGCGATGGGTTGACGGCAGGCGGTTAGATGACTAAACCTTGCCGGGCACGCGGCAATGTATTGTTGCTACCGCGGCAGCCGGCTCCCCGCCGGCGCGGCACTATATCGTAGTCAGGTTGGAAAATGGCCAGATTTGCCAATGAGTTGCGTGAGCACATCATCCAGCCGACGCTGAAGTATCTGGGCGCCGCCAGCCCTCAGGCAGAAAGCCTGCTGCTGACCATGGCGTTGCTGTCGAACCGCTTCCGCCGAGACGACGAACGGCTGGGGGTGTATTGCATTTCACCGCAGCAACACCGTCAGGTCTGGGACGACTACCTCGCTTTCCAGCCCGATCTCGCGAGCGAAATACGCTCATTGGCCAGTCAGCGCTGGTTTCTGGAAAACCCCGACCGCGAGCTGATCGCCAACATCGCCTATGCCACCGCCATCGCCTGGATTATTTTCAGCATCAGCGGCATGGCATTGCCGGCGGCGAATGATGTGGACGCGCAAGCGCGTATCTGGCAACGGCTTTTTGGCCCGTATCAGGAGGAAGGTGAAGCGTTGAGCAGCGCGATCGACAAAATGCGCGGGCGAATGAGCGAAACCAGCACGCCGCCGCCCGCCAGTGCCAAGCTGAAATAACCTCCTGAAAACCCCCTTGAAAAAATGGCGCCCTGAGGCGCCGGCATGGTCTTTCCGAACGAGCTGTCGTTTCTCGACAGCCCGCCCAATCAGCTCGCTTCCAGCAGCTGTTCGACGTCGATGCCCTCGTCGCGCATACGTGCCAGCTTGTAGCGCAGCGTGCGCGGACTGATACCGAGCTTTTCGGCCGCCGTTTTTTTGCTGCCGCGGGTATCGCGCAGGGTATCGAGGATGATTTCGAATTCGCGCCGCTGCAAATCGCCATCCAGATCGGATGCCGCTTCCACGCCATTGGCAGCACCGTCCGCAAACGCCGGCGTCGCATTGGCCGGGGTCGACGCAAACGGATCGAGACAGAGATCGTCTGCGCCGATCACCGGTCCCATCTGCAAAATCAGCGCACGTTGCATGACATTGTCGAGCTCACGCACATTGCCGAACCAGGGATGTGCACGCAGCGCCCGCTCGGCGCTGCTGTCGAGACGCACACCAACGCGGCTCATACGCGTCGCGTGTTTGTGCAGCAATCGCTCCGCGATCGCACTGATATCTGCCGGCCGCGAACGCAGCGGCAACCACTGCAGCGGAAATACGCTGAGGCGGTAATACAAATCCTCGCGAAACCGTTGCGCCGCCACTTCGCCACGCAGATCGCGGTTGGTGGTAGCGAGAATGCGCACATCGAGCGCAATGGTGCGGCGACCGCCGAGCCGCTCGACTTCGCGCTCCTGAATGACCCGCAACAATTTCGCCTGCACCGGCAACGCCATTTCTGAAATTTCGTCGAGCAACAGCGTGCCGCCATTGGCCTGTTCAAATTTGCCGGGCAACGCCTGCTGCGCGCCGGTGAACGCGCCCTTCTCGTGGCCGAACAACATCGCTTCAAGCATGTTTTCCGGGATCGCCGCGCAGTTGATCGCGACAAAGGGTCCATTGACGCGCGGCGACTGACGGTGGATATAACGCGCCAGCACTTCCTTGCCGGTGCCGGATTCGCCGCAGATCATCACCGTCGAATCCGTGCTCGCGACACGGCGCGCCAGCGCCAGCAATTGCTGACTGCTCGCCTCGACCGCCACCGGTTGTTCGGCTTCACCGGGCGACGGCGCGCCGCCCGCATAAGCCGATACCGCCTCCACCAGCAGCTGCGGCTTGAACGGCTTCACCAGATAATCCACCGCGCCGTGGCGCATCGCCTCGACCGATTTGGAAATGCTGCCATGCGCCGTGATCAGCAGCACCGGCAATTGCGGTTGCTGTTGCCGGATCGCCTTGAGCAGGTCGAGGCCGTCCATGCCGCCCATGTTGACGTCGGACACCACCATATCGACGTACTCGCCGGCGAGCAGCGCCAGCGCCGCCTCACCGCTGTCGACCTGCAACACATCGAACTCGGCCAGCTCCAGCGTATCCGCCAGCGCTTCGCGCAGATCGGCGTCGTCTTCGACAACGAGAATGCGCGCAGCCCGTTTGATGGATGCAATAGAGTTCATGACGTCGACCTCGCTGGCCATAACGGGAACCACAGTTCGGCACGCGTGCCGTTACCGGGTTGGGAATGGATATGAAATTCGCCGTGATGGGCTTCGGCGACAGCGCGCACGACCGCCAGTCCGAGACCGGTGCCCTGGGCTTTGGTGGTGTAGAAAGGCTCGTGCAGACGTGCGGCGACAGCGGCATCAAAACCGGGACCGTTGTCGATCACGGCAACGCCGACACGATCGTCGACCAGCATCACTTCGATACGCAACGCGATATTGCCCTTGTCGATCCCGGCTGGAGCAGCCTGCAACGCGTTGTTGACCAGATTCATCAGCGCACCAACCACGACATCGCGGTTGCAGAGAATGCCGGCATCGGCGTGGGGATTGTCGATCGTGCAGCTCACGGCATGGCTTGCCAGCGGCGCTTCCAGCGCGGCGCTGACGGCATCCAGCAGGCTTGCGGTGGTGACGGTGTCGGTCAGCTTCACATCGCCGCGCACGAAAATCAGCATGTCGCGCACCTGCTGTTCGAGGTGCTGCAGGCGGTCGAGAATTTTGTGGGAAAACTTTTTGATCTGGTCGTTCGACAACGGGCGGTCGCAGAGATGGCCGGCGTACAACATCGCCGCGGCCAGCGGTGTGCGGATCTGATGCGCCAGCGACGACATCATGCGACCCATCTCCGACAGGCGCTGATGGCGCGCGAGATTCTGCTGCAGTGCCCGGGTCTCGGTGAGATCAGTCAGCAACAGCAACTGGCCGGGTTCGCCGTCGAGCGAACGTGTCGCAATGCTGATACGGCGGCCGTCGCGCAGCGAAATTTCGTGACCGTCATCGCCCTGCGGCGCGAAGGCCCGCGCGATCACATCGCGCCACAACTGACCCGTTAGCGGCGTACCCAATAATTCCTGTGCGGCCGGATTGGCTTCGCCGATACGACCGCTGGGGTCGAGCACCATCACGCCGGCCGGCAGCAGGCTCAACAGGCTTTGCAGACGCGCGGCCAGCCGCTCCTTCTCCTGCAGCTCGCGCAGGCGCTGTTCGGCAACGCTGTGCAACTCGGCATTGAGCTCGCCGACCCGGGTTTCCATCTCGCGATAGGTATCGGCGAGCTGGGTCGACAATTCGTTGAACAACTCGAATGCCGACGCCAGCTGTGCGGCGGACGCAGCACGGCCGGCCAATTGCGCGGCATGTGGTTGCGTCACCTGCGATTGGGTGACATGCGATTGAGTGACTGACAGTGCGGCGGGCGGCATGGCCCTCTCCCAGGTTGTGGCGACGGAAAACCGTCGTTTCAAGCTTCTGGAGGGGTTAGTGCAAGGGCTGTGCCCGATTCATTTATTATTATTTTTCAAATAATTAAAGACTTTACTTAAAGCAGCTAATCCGCCACAACTGGGTCATCCGATGTATTTAACTCTCGCCCTCGGCCACCATGCCCGGCC
>JBEVMI010000302.1:0-3090 GCA_040508685.1 Spongiibacteraceae bacterium | reverse complement strand
GATCAAAACAGAATTGCTCACTGTTGTCGGTGAGGCGGCTGGCATCGGCATACAAATAAAAAGCGCCAGCGGGCACATGGGAGATACCGAACCCCAGCTCGCGCAACGCCGCCAGCAAATAGTCTCGGCGGCGCTGCAGCTCATCGCGACGCCCATCAAAAATGACACGCGCCTGCGGTGTGAATGCCGCCAAGGCCGCATATTGTGCCGGCGTCGATGGGGCAATGAACAGGTTTTGCGCGAGCTTTTCCAATTCGGGTATCGCCACCACCGGCGCCACCAGCCAGCCGAGTCGCCAGCCAGTCATGCCGAAATATTTGGAAAAGCTGTTGATTGCAAACGCGTCGTCGGTGATTTCGACAATCGACGCGGCACGACAGCCATAAGTGAGACCGTGATAAATCTCGTCGACCAACAGATGACCGCCGCGGCGCTGACACAGCTGCCACAACCGCAGCAGCTCATCGCGCTGCAGAATTTCGCCGGTGGGATTGGCCGGCGACGCCACCAGAATCCCGGCAGTATTGGCCTGCCAGTGTTGTTCCGCGACCGCTGCGGTCAATTGATAACGCTGCGCGGCGGAGGCGGCGATCAACTGCGCACGGCCTTCGATCAGGCGCAGGAAATGGCGATTGCAGGGATACCCCGGATCGCTCATCAGCAATGTCTGCCCCACCTCGACCAGCAGCGCCGCCAACAACAACAGCGCGCCGGAGGCACCTGGCGTGATCAGAATGCGCTCGGGCGCCACGGTGACGCCATATTCCTGCGCATACCAGCCGGCAATGGCAACGCGCAGCTCCGGCAGTCCAGCGGCAGGCGTGTAATGGGTAAAGCCCTGCGCGAGCGCCGCCTGTCCCGCGGCGACGATCGGCCCGGCCGTGCTGAAGTCGGGCTCGCCGATTTCGAGATGCACGATGTCACGCCCCAGCGCCTCCAGTTCGCGCGCGCGCGCCAAAACCTTCATCACGCGGAAGGGCTCGATGTCGAGCGCGCGTTGCGCAAAGCGGAAATCGTTAGTGCGGGGAGTCGGGGTCACGGATAGTCAGCCAGGCAGCGAAGACGCCATTCGATCGCAGCAGCTTTCGATCGCAACTTTTGATCTCAGCACTCTCGATCATAAATCAGGCAGCGGCATTGTAGTGGCGAAGCCCCGCTAGTTGAACGCTCTTTGCACCGCTACCACTCAACTCTGCCACCTTAACGCAGGCAATCGCAGACGGCCAATCCGGCGGTGGCGCACCCCCGGGATATCTGGTAGGTTTGCGCGCTTGATAACCGGGGACCGGGTTAAAACGCGCTCCCGGGACGGATTAAAGCCAGAGGCGTTCAATATGTCAGCCAAAAAACAAGACGCGACTTCAGCGACCAGCACTGCATTCAAAAACTTCGAGCCCTACAAGTTGAAGAAGGGCGAAGAGTATATGAATGACAAGCAGCAGGAACATTTCCGCCACATCCTGCTGCAGTGGAAATCGGAGTTGATGGAAGAAGTCGACCGCACGGTTTCACACATGAAAGATGAAGCCGCCAACTTCCCGGACCCCGCCGATCGCGCGACTCAGGAAGAAGAGTTCAGCCTCGAACTGCGCGCCCGCGACCGCGAGCGCAAACTGATCAAAAAAATCGATTCGACGCTGGACCTGATCGACAGCGACGAGTACGGCTACTGCGAGGCCTGCGGCGTCGAAATCGGCATCAAACGTCTGGAGGCACGCCCCACCGCCACCAAATGTATCGACTGCAAGACACTCGATGAAATCAAGGAAAAGCAGGAACACGGCTGAGTGATTCCCGGCGCAGAGCGATTAGCGGTAAACGTTAATCGGCAAAGTTAATTGCCTCTGCGCCTTTCCCTCCGACTTCCATGTCCACATCCCTCTTTGCACCACGCGCCAACTTCTCGCCAAACCCGGATTACATCGGTCGCTTTGCGCCGTCACCCACCGGCCCCCTGCATTTCGGTTCGCTGATCAGCGCGCTGGCCAGCTATCTCGACGCGCGAGCCCATCACGGGCGGTGGTTGCTGCGGATTGAGGATATCGATCCTCTGCGCGAACAGCCCGACGCTACCGCCGCCATTCTCAATAGCCTGCGCAGGCACGGCCTGATATGGGATGGCGACGTTTTATATCAGAGCCAGCGCCTCGCCATTTACCACGCCGCAGCGATTGCGCTGGTGGCGGAGCAACGTGCGTTTTATTGCACCTGCTCGCGCACGCAACTGGCCGCGCAGCGGCTCTGCCAGTGCCGCGAACAATACACGCCACCCACAACGGCCGCGGCAATTCGCCTGCGCGTGGCGCCAGCCACGCTGTGTTTTGACGATGCCGTGCAGGGAAATTATTGCGAGAGTGTCGATCAGGTGGCCGGCGATTTCGTGATTTTTCGAAAACAAGAGAATCGAAAACCGGAGTATCGGAAACAAAAGCATCGCAGGGAGCAACTACCCGCATACCAATTGGCTGTCGTCGTCGACGACGCTGCGCAGGGAGTTACGCATGTTGTGCGCGGTTGCGACTTGCTCGACAACACCGCGCGCCAAATGTTGTTGCAGCAAAATCTGCACTTGCCAACGCCGCAGTACGCCCATATCCCGGTCATCGCGAATGCGCAGGGACAAAAACTCAGCAAACAAACGTTTGCACGGGCCTTAAACGACGACGATGCGCTCGGCAATTTATCGGCGGCACTGGACTTTCTCGGCCAGCCCTCAGCGCCTGTATCCACGCGACAACAGGTCCGCGACCTGCTCGATTTTGCGACGGCGGCCTGGTCGCTATCCAATGTGCCGCGCGTCGCGCAATTGTCCGGTGCGGCGCTGCCATCCAGCTGCCAGCCGTTTGCGGCTTAACGCTGAGGCCGCCATCACGTACCATGCCCGCGTCAGCACCAGCGCGTAATTGTTGTCCCGCCGGTCCTGTATATTTTTCCCGGCGCACTTCTATTCAGTCCTCTTACTCGGCACCTCTGTCATGTACATCAACCCGACGCTGTTGTTGCTGCTGGCGCTGATCTTCGTGTTTGCACCCGCCATTCAGGAATGGGTTCTGGCGGGTGGCACTGCCTGGTACCGTCCCTATCTGATCT
>JBEVMI010000290.1:0-12158 GCA_040508685.1 Spongiibacteraceae bacterium | reverse complement strand
GCACCACCCGACGACACGCCACAAAAAATCCCTTCGCGCGCAGCCATCGCGCGCATGGTTTGTTCGGCGGTCGCCTGATCCATATCGATAACGCGATCGACGCGCGGGCGCTCGAAAATTTTCGGCAGATACGCTTTAGGCCAGCGGCGAATACCGGGAATCGCAGAACCGTCCGTAGGCTGCAGCCCGACGATCTCGATCGCCGGATTTTTTTCCTTCAGATAACGCGACACACCCATGATGGTGCCCGTAGTACCCATCGACGCGACGAAGTGCGTAATACGGCCTCCGGTCTGACGCCATATCTCCGGCCCGGTTCCCTCGTAATGGGCGAGCGGATTGTCCGGATTCGAAAATTGATCGAGCACCCTGCCCTTGCCATCGGCTTGCATCTGCAATGCCAGATCGCGGGCGCCTTCCATACCGTCTTCTTTGGTGACCTCGATCAGCTCGGCGCCGTATGCACTCATCGCCAGCTTGCGTTCGTCGCTCATGTGGGCCGGCATGATCAGCACCATACGATAGCCGCGAATCGCGGCGGCCATCGCCAGCGCAATGCCGGTGTTGCCGCTGGTGGCTTCGATCAGCGTGTCGCCGGGGCGAATGTCGCCGCGCGCCTCGGCGTGGCGGATCATGCTCATGGCCGGACGATCCTTGACCGAACCCGCCGGATTATTTCCCTCCAGCTTGACCAGTACCGTATTGCTGGTATTGCCCGGCAGCCGCTGCAGGCGCACCAGCGGCGTCGAACCGATGCAGTCTTCGATCGTGGGATAACTGTCGACGGGGCGGAGGGTGGAATCGTTAAGGGTCGCGGAGTCGGAAGTGGAAAGACCAGTGTCGCCGGAGGAATTCATGCGGTGCAGCCAGACTGAAGCAAACGGGTTGGGTATCTTAGCTCGGCAACCGGCCGGCTGGTACCATACAAAAACGGTGGCGCAGCACAGCGCTGCAGAACCGCTTCACCTTGATTCAAACGCAGCCCTCTGGGATGGAATCGGCGCATGTTTGACCGTGGACTCAAAACGCTCGTCATCAACACGGCGCTGCTTCCTTCATTAATAGTAGCGCTGGGGCTCGGCACCTTTCTCAGCATCAGCCGACTACAGGATATCGACGAACTCGCGCGCGAACGCGGTGCCGCCGCGGCGATGCAACTGGCCGTAGCCGCACGCCCGATGCTGCGCACCGATGTCGCGCAGATGCGTGCCGGTCTGCAGGCCGATTTACAAGCCGATTTACAGGAGATAGCGGCACTCGCGCTGGAGGAGCGCGGTGTGCGCGCCGTGAGTATTTACGACGGCGCCGGACGCGCCATCGCGCACGCCGGCCCGCAACTGCAACAACCGCTGGCGCAACTGCCCACCGCCATGACGCTGCGGCCGCTGAATACGGTGGAGCAATTTATCCAGCCCGTACTGCCGGCCTCCCAGTACACCGCCAGCTTCGACGCCACCGACAAACCGCCCGCGGCCGCGACCCCACTCGGCTGGATCACGCTGGAATATTCACGCCAGCATCAATGGCTGAGCCGTTATCGCACCGTGCTGATCGGCAGCCTGGTTGCCGCGCTCGCCGTCATCGCGGCTTTCACGCTGGCGGCCTACACCAGCCGCCGTTTTGGCCGTGCCCTGGGTTCACTGCGCGACGGCATTCGCGAAATCGAAAACGGCCATCTCGATCGGCCGATCGATTTTCAGGGCGACCATCTGCTGGAACAACTGGCCGGCGATTTAAATCGCATGGCCACACGCGTACACGGGGCGCAGATCGAATTGCAGCGCTCGCTGGAGCAGACCAACCGCGACCTGCGCGAATCGCTCGATATCGTTGAAGTCCAAAATATCGAAATCGATCTGGCGCGCCGCGAAGCGCTGGAAGCAAGCCGCATCAAATCCGAATTCCTCGCCAATACCAGCCACGAATTGCGCACACCATTGAATGGCATCATCGGCTTCACGCGCCTGCTGGTGAAAAGCCCGCTCGAACCCTGGCAGCGCGATTATCTGGAAACCATCCGTCACTCGTCGGAAAGCCTGCTGTCCATCATCAACGACATTCTCGACTTCTCGAAAATCGAAGCCGGCAAACTCGTCATCGACAGCATGCCGTTTTCACTGCGCGATCTGATCGAAGACACGCTGGCGATCCTCGCGCCGAGTCGGCAGGAAAAACAATTGCAGCTGACGCTCGATTACGCCGCGGATGTTCCCGCCGACCTGATCGGCGACCCGCTGCGCCTGCGCCAGATCCTGCTCAACCTGATTGGCAATGCGATCAAATTCACGCTGCAGGGATCGGTAACCGTACGCGTGCACCTGACCGCTCCCGTCAGCGAAGGCAACGCTCCGCTGGAAATCGAAATCAACGACACCGGCATCGGCCTCAGCGACGACCAGCAAAAAAAGATGTTCAAACCGTTTGCACAGGCGGACGCATCGACCTCGCGCCTGTTCGGCGGCACCGGGCTGGGACTGGTGATCAGCAAAAAACTGATCGAACAGATGGGCGGCGAAATTGCGGTGGAAAGCGCCCCCAACCAAGGCAGCACCTTCACCATTTCACTGCGCCTGCAAATCTTGAATAAAACACCTGCACGCGAGCTGCCGGCGCCGGTGGTCTCGCCGCAGTTGCCGGGACTGCAAGTGCTGGCCGTCGACGACAACCCCACCAACTTGCGCTTGCTGGCATTGATGCTGGAAGAATTGGGCATTGAAACCTGGCTCGCCACCGGCGGCCACGATGCGTTGACGCTGGCACAAACTCATCACTTCGATTTAATTCTGCTCGATATACAAATGCCGGAAATCGACGGCCGCGCGGTCGCACAACAATTGCGCAGCACCGACAACCCCAATCGCGAGACGCGCCTGGTCGCACTCACCGCGCACGTGCTGCCCGAAGAACACCGCGCCCTGCTCACCCTCGGCTTCGATCTCTGTCTGACCAAACCCATCACCGAAGAACAATTGCATGCGCTGCTGACCGCTACCGACACGCCGGAATCGCCGCCTGCTGTCGTACCACCGCGGCCGGTGGATATCGCACTCTGCCTGCAGCGGGCACGACAGAAGCCGGATCTTGCGCGGGACATGCTGGCGGGCGTGCTGGACATGCTGCCATCCGTGCAGCAAACGTTGACCACCGCAGATCTCAGCGCGGAACAATTACTGACGGTGATTCACAAGTTGCACGGCGCTTGTTGTTATACCGGCACGCCGCAGTTGCAGCTGTGCAGCCTGCGGCTGGAGGAGGCGCTGAAACAGCAACCTTCTCAGGAAGATGACATCAACGAAGGGAAAATCATGCTGCACAACGCGATCAAGACACTAATCACCTGGCAAAAACAGCACGATCTTGATGTGTTGTTCGAGCTGGAACAATCGTCTTAACCGAGAAAAATGCGCAACGCATTCCCCACCGCCGGAATCGAAAATGCGCTCTCTACGCGAACTCTCGCAGCACGACCAAGTTTTTCCCTTAATTCAGCACTGGAGCGAACCCTGTCGATGGCCGCCGCTAAAGCAGTCGCATTTTCGCGCGGTACGAGAATGCCGCCAGAGTTTTCTCCCTCCGACAAAATATCGGGCAACCCCTGCGCATCGGTGGCAATTACGGCAAGGCCACATGCCATGGCTTCAAGCGGCGCCACCGGCATACCTTCGACACGCGACGCCATGACGTAAACATCCGCCGCAGACAACCAGTTTCGAATCAACTGGCGATCCGTTGTGTAACCGTCGATCCACTGCACATTGGAAACGTTGTGCTCCGAAAGCATGTGGGTAAATGCCTCGCGATCCTGCCCGGAACCAATGATGACGAGCTTACCGTCGCGCGATGAAGACCAGGCATCGATCAGCACATCCAGACCCTTGCGCCAGATATCAATGCGGCAATGTTCGATCGCAATGAAAACCTCCGACGATAACCCGAGAAGATTCCGTGCGGTTGCACGAGGTATGGCCCGCCACTCATCGCAGTCGAGCGGATTGGAAATACGCGCTATTTCTGGATGGCTATGCCGATACACCTGTTCGACTCTCGCCCGTTCAGCGGAGGACGCAATAATTAATCCTGCACAGGCCTTCATGGAAAATTTGCGTACTCTCTTTTCCACCCAAGACAGGGTTCGATCCCCACCCTGAAAAGTGGCGTACGCGGGAATCCGCAACTGAGCCGCCAAACGCACCAACAGATCGAATCGTGTGTATTCGTATTCCTGGATCATTATCGCGCGACAGCACTCTCGCTCCATCACCTCGCGAAACTCGCGCATGGGAGTTGCCAGCCAGCGCCTCACACTGTGCATTGCGGGTGACTTCCCTGCGACGACCCGGCGTCCGGGAACCAGCCAGATCGATGTTTGCGAACCCGCATGAACGAAATGTTGGGGCCGCTCGATCTGTTCCGATGCGGCGACAATTATCGGTTTCCAGCCGGCATAGCGGAGCGCCGCTGCATAACCAAACAGCCAACCGCCGGTCATGCGCTGCACGAAATCATCGAGCGTCAGACCAATCGGATCCAGGAATTCTTCAATCACATCGCCCCAGGGGAAAATCGCAATAACCGGGTGAGACAACGAATCACTCATACTTTCCAGGCAACCGCCGCCTCAGTGCCGGGCATCGACTTTCCATGCAGCGTATAAGCAATGGCGGTCGGCAACGCCGTCAAGGCGTACAGCATGATTTGATAACGCCGACGCAATCGCGAAAATGCAATATCGTGGTAGAAGGCAGTGATCGGGTTGATGAACGTCGCACTGGCTGCGACGGGGAGTCCCACCAGGCGTTCGAGTTCAGCGATCGAATAGCCGCGCCGTACATGGCCCCACTCTCGCATCAATTCGGACTCGTGCGGGCAGAATCGTGCCATCAGCGAGTAGTAGGGATATCGCCACTGGCTATCCGGCGTCGAAACCAGCACGCATCCTCCCTTGCGTGTGACGCGGAGCGCTTCCCGCGCTGCCAGCTCATCGTCCTCGATATGCTCGAGTACATCGAACAACGTAACTACCGTGAAATATCCATCGGGAAATGGAAGCCTGCGGGCATCGGCACAAACGAAGTGTGATCGCGCTGACTGCGCCGTTTGTGCCGCCTGTAGATAGTGCAAACCGTACGCGGGGTCGATATCCAGCGTGATGATATCGGCACCGGGATACAGGTAACTGGCCAGGCCGCTGCGACCGCCACCCACCTCCAGAATACGATCGTCGCTACCGATGGCCTGCGGGGAAATGCGGTGTATGGCCCGCATTTTTTCCCGATAAAACAGGCCATCGAACCGACCGTTGGGAAACGGATTACACGCGAGGTATTTCCTTAGCGGGCTTTTTTCTATCATTGGTCACGCGACTTGATGCCCGCCGCGCGCCATTTGGGGCTAATGGCATAACGCAGACCACAAAACCATCCGACCACCTCATCGACCAGCAAGGCCAAACGATCCGGCCGCCACTGCCGCAAGCCCTGCAGCAACGTATGCGCAAAATATTTGGGAAGCTGCCAAACCATTCTGCGCCAATTACCAGCATCACCGAACTCATCGGCCTGTGCGACCAGCGCACTCACATGGCCGCGCATATACGTGCGCAATTGTTTTTTCAGTTCAGACCATTCGCGACGGTGTTTATGAAACACCACGGCGCGCGGCTCATAAATGCACGTACCGCCGTGGGCCAACAGCCGATACCAGAATTCGGAATCCTCGGAGCAGCCCGACGCCCCCGCTCCCAATCGCTCATCGAACAATCCAGCGCGTTCGAACGCGGTACGCCGAAAGGCCATGTTAGCCCCCGCCCCGATTCGCCAGACCTGAACTCCGAAAGGCCGAGTTTCATTGAAGAAAGTCGATCCGAATAACAGCGGCAAATACTGGCTGCCGAAGCCACCGAAATCAAATTGAAAAGAACATTGCGCGGGCGTATCCAGACAGGCCGGCAACACCAGCCCCGTTGCCGCATCCGCATCAGTCGCAGCGAATGCACGCGCAATTTCGGCCAGCCAACCGGGATGAACCTCCACATCATCATCGGTGAAGGCGATTATATTTTTTGTCGCCGTCCTGATGCCGGTATTGCGGGCGATGCTCAACCCGGGGCGTGACTCGTGGACATAGATTACCGTTGCGAACTGCTCACACACGGAGCGCGCCGAACCCGTGTCCGAATTATCGACAACGATTACCTCTCCGGGCTGAACACGCAGCTGTTCGATACTTTGCAAACACGACGTCAAGCCTGCAATGCGGTCGCGCGTGCAGATGACAAGGCTGATATCTGCTGCCGATGCCGACGACGGTTGCGCCATCAACTCGATTTTCTGCAACAAGTCGTCGACGGTCAGTGCGCTATCCAGCGTCAGCACGTACCGGGGACTTCCCTCATGCGTGGCGCTAAGTGGAGCGCCGAGCGCAGGCTCTCGAGCCTTTAATTGTTCGGTGAGCAACTCGATGGCGATAGCCCGGCACTGACCAGGGCCAAACGGCAACTCGCGGGAATGCGCCAGCCGCGCACCGAGCGGCAACTCACCCCACCAGAATACGGTGTACACCAAGCCCTCACATTCAACAGCAGCTTCCGGAGCACCGAGATCAACATGACGCACAGTTATGGACACGGCTGTGCACTCCTGATGGCTTCGATACGCACTTGCGAGCGATCGTATTCGCCGCACAATCCCTGCACGCCACCCCACAATTCCGCCAACACGAATCCAATGTCGCGAGGGCGCATGTGTTTGATGGCTTTCGCCAAGGATTTCAGCTGATCGAGGAACCACCAGCGAACCATACGGCGATGAATGGAATTCAGTGACGGGTCGGAGCGTACGCACTTGACGAGAAAAGCCATCATGCCCAGCCCCCATGACCAGTACTGCCGGCGCAGTTGCTCGATGGTTTCGCGGTGCTCGTGATAAACCGCATATCTCGGACCGTAAACCATGGTTCTTCCCGACCTGAGCACGCGGTAGAAAATATCGAGATCGCCGCCACCCGGCAGCGGTCGCCCCGTATCCAGCGCTTCATCAAAACATCCAAGCTCGATGAGTAGTCTGCGGTCGAATGTCATATTGCAGCCGGCACCCAGCATGCCGGCCCCAACCGGAAACAGCGGATTACCGTGTCGAACCTGACGATATTCGAGACGACGAAAACCGCGACCGAAACCACCTCTCGACTCAAACAGCACCTGCGCTTCCGTATCGAGTTTGTAAGGCAGTACCAACCCCGTAAATCCACCCGCGTCAGGACAACTCTGCCAGGTGTCCGCGAGACCGCTCAGCCAGTCGCGATCGACCACAACATCGTCGTCCAGGTAAGCGATCAAATCTCCGGTTGCTGCGCGCAAGGCCGTGTTGCGCGCAAAATTCAAACCCGCTTTGGGTTCGTACCGATATTCGACTGCAGGGAAGGTTGCGACGACATCCCGCGTAGCCCCATCCTCCGATGCATTATCGACAACGATGACGTCCACTTTGGAGAAGCGCGCATCCGGTGCCAGCTGTTCCAAAGAGCTTAACAATCGCTGCAGCCGCACAGCACGATCCTTGGTACATATCACCACCGATAATCGAGGCCGTTCCGCAATATTTAAAACCGGTTGAGCGCGCCGGAATTCATTGTCCAGCTTCACCGCCAGCACAGCTGTTGCCGTCTCAGTATTCACGATCGCAGCGAGCCGCTCCGATGAAAGTGTCGTAGCCCCAGGCAAGGGCACGAGCTTGAATCCGACGAGCTGACCATGCAGGCGCAGAATGATCCCGAAACCGTTTTCACCGGAAGCCAGCAACAGTGTCGGCAGCGGTTTCGACAACTCCACTTCAACTAACCTGTATGCCATAGTTTTTCCTCGTCAGGACGCAGCAACAGGATCACGCGCAAGGTTATACATGCGGGCGAAATGCCCGTTGCCGTCCAGCAACTGCGCAGGCGATCCGACTTCGACCACCCGGCCCATATCCAGAACGATGATCTGATCCGCCCGCTGCACCGTGGCCAGTCGGTGCGCAATCACCACCACCGTGCGCTGCTGTGTGTAACGTTCCAGCGCGAGCTGAAATGCCTGCTCCGATTCGACATCGAGTGAATTGGTTGCTTCATCGAGCAGAAGAATTCCCGGATTGCGCAAAATCGTTCTCGCCAGTGCAATGCGTTGACGCTGTCCGCCCGAAAGTCGCGCGCCGCGATCGCCAACAATGGTTTTATATCCTTCGGGCAGCTCGCGAATAAAATTATCTGCATTGGCAATTTCTGCTGCGATCATCAGCTTTTTGAAATCGGCATCGAGGTCGCCGTATTGAATGTTTGCTTCAACGGAATCGTTGAATAGCTGAACTTCCTGCGCCATCAGCGCGACCTGTTTTCTCCAGCTCGCCGTGCGAAATGCTGAAAGGTCTACACCATCAGCGGTTATGTGGCCCGCCGTCGGATCCCTGAAGCGGAACAGGAGCGTCACCAGCGTCGACTTGCCGGCACCGGAACGCCCCACGATTGCGGTAGTTTTTCCCGCGGGAATTCGAATCGACACATTGCGCAGCGCCCACGCATCACTCTCGGCATAACGAAATGAAACATCGTGTAATTCCAGCGCTTCCTTGACGGGAATCGCATCCCGATGTCCCTCGCGAAGATACGGCTCGGCGGTCGCCACCAGATAGCCCTGCACGTCATCCAGCGCGCCACTCAAACCCTCGATCGACACCCTTGCCTGCAGGATTTCGCGCGTGGGTCGTTGCAGACGATAAAGCAGCGACAGGAAAGCGGCGGTGGCAGCGAGACCGATACCCGCCGGCTTGGAGGCGACCACCAGCACGCCGATAAGCAGGGTGATCGACACCTCTGAAACCGGACCGGGAACCGCCCACAACATGTCCATTTTCAGCAGCCGTTTGCGCACCCGGTCGGAAATTTCCGCAAAACGTTTTGTTTCAAACGCCTCCAATCCAAAAGCGCGTATCAGCTGCAACGTGGAAATACTTTCCCACATACGCAAGCCAAAATTCTTGTTCTCCCTGACGACAGCCTGCCCCGTGTCGCTGGCGAGTCGAGTCGTACCGCGGATCATCAACGCACACACTGCCAGCGCCGCCGCGGCGATCAGTGTCAGCTTGACCGAAATGATGAACATCAGCGCCACGAAAACAATAAACGTGCAGACGCTGACAATAAAATAATAAATGAGGCCCAGTGCAGAACTGACCTTCCAGCTATTTTCCGCGAGTGTTGTCACCACGTCCGACTGCCGGTTAGTCGCACTGTAGTCCGCGCAGGAGGTGATGGTCTGCTCGAAGATTTTGCTGCGCAGCCGATGTGCCACCACCCCGTTCACATAACCGGTCACCAGCGTGGTCAGCACGTTGACGCAACTCTTGAGCAGGATCGTCAGGCACAGAATGCCGACCAGAATTGAAGTCGCGTGCTGACTCGGCAACTGACTCAGCAATCTGTCGAACACATGCTCGATGCCGCTCGCATGCACAGTTTCCATACCCATGCTCTGCAACAGCGGAATAAACATAAATAACCCGGCGCCTTCCAGCGAGGCCGAGAGCAACCCGAGCACCACGGTCAACGGGCCAGCCCACCATGGCGGATTGGCCAACCGCAGCACGCTGGCGATACGCGCGAAAAATGGTAGTGGCTCGCTCATCGAACCGATGCCGCCACGACAGCCGCGTCGGAATTTATTTTTTGCCAAGCCAATGCGGTGCTGACAATGCTCTCGAATGAATGCACAGGACTCCAGCCCAACACCCGTTTCGCTTTTTCCGCGGAGGCCACCAGCGCTGCAGGATCGCCCGCTCGCCGCGGCCCCAGAATCATTTTGCATTCGCGTTCCGCCGCATTGCAGACCGCAGCGATCATCTCCAACACCGAGGTGCCCACACCCGTGCCGAGATTGAACACTTCTGCACCGGATATGGAGGACAACCGTTCAGCGGCAAGCACATGGGCGGCGGCCAGATCGGCGACGTGAATGTAGTCACGCACCGCGCTGCCATCGCGCGTATCGAAGTCCGTCCCGAACACCGTGAATTCCGCGTCAGGCTTTAACGCTGCAGCAATGGCCAGCGGAATGGCATGCGTTTCGGGATCGTGATTCTCGCCAATCTCTCCCTCCGGATCACATCCGGCGGCATTGAAATAGCGCAAGGCAATCGATGAGAAACCAAACGCAACAGCGTAATTTTCCAGCATTCGCTCCACCATGAACTTCGACCACCCATAGGGATTGATCGGCGCCTGCGGATGCGTTTCATCAATCAACGTTTGCTGGGGATGCCCATACGTCGCGCAGGTACTGGAGAAGACAATCCGCTTAAGGCCCGCCTTGCGCATGGCTTCGAGGAGCGCAAACGTTGCCAGGCTGTTGTTCGCATAATAGAGATCGGGCCGATCAACGGATTCCCCGACATAGGCGTATGCAGCAAAGTGCGCCACCACGTCCGGCTGGTAACGATCGATCGTCGACAGCACGGTGGCCTCATCAGCAACATTTGCCTCAACAAAGGGCCCCCAACGCACCGCATCGAGGCGGCCCCGCGACAAATTGTCCAACGTCACCACGCGCCAGCCCGCTTGCGCAAACGCCTTGCAGCAATGGGAACCCACATAACCGGCGCCACCCGTGACCAGCACGGTTTTCATAACCGGAAATCCCCATAATTCGCGTCGGCGATCTGCATCCGAAAATACTCGATGGTGCGCTCCAGACCTGTCGCCAGCGGCACGGTCGGCTCCCAGCCCAACACCTCACGAGCCATCGAAATATCCGGTTGCCGCTGCCTCGGATCGTCCTGCGGCAAAGGGTGGAATACGATTTCCGATTGACTTTCGGTGAGATCCAAAATCTGCTGAGCCAACTCAAGCACAGTGAATTCGCCTGGATTGCCGATGTTTACCGGGCCCGTCAACTGACCGCCTGAATTCATCAACCGCACCAGCCCATCGATCAGATCATCGACATAACAAAACGAACGCGTCTGCTGGCCGCTGCCAAAAATAGTCAGCGGACGCCCTAACAATGCCTGCACGATAAAATTGGACACGACCCGACCATCATCGGGCTGCATGCGCGGACCGTAGGTATTAAAAATGCGCGCCACCTTGATCGGCAATCCGTACTGCCTGTTGAAATCAAAAAATAATGTTTCTGCGCAGCGTTTGCCCTCGTCGTAACAGGATCTTGGGCCGATAGGATTGACGCGCCCCCAATAATCTTCAGTCTGAGGGTGAACCTCCGGATCGCCATACACTTCCGATGTCGACGCCTGCAGGACGGGGACATTTAAGCGCCGCGCCAAATCCAGCACATTGATTGCACCATGAACGCTGGTTTTGGTGGTCTGGACCGGATCGCGCTGGTAATGGATGGGGCTGGCGGGACAAGCCAGATTGTAGATCGCATCCACCTCGATCTGGATTGGACTGGTGACATCGTGCCGCACCAGATCAAATCGAGGATTCGAAAACAGACTGCGCACATTGGCGCGCGTCCCGGTGAAAAAATTGTCCAGGCAAATAACTTCATCGCCATCCTTCAGCAACCGCTCGCAAAGATGTGAACCCAGAAAGCCTGCACCACCCGTAACCAGAATACGTGTCCTTCGCTTCATGTTTGTTATGGCACCATTTTTAAAAGGATTAAACAGATCGGACTGTTAACCTTTCAGCACTTGGCATGCCAACAAGAAGGCATAAGAAACACGAGGCAACCGTTACAGATTCCGGGTCGGATCTTGACTTTAGTACGCTTAGCCCTTTAATGATCCTGCAACCAGCATTTAACCTGTTGATAGCTAGCCATGCCGGAGTTCACAAAAGAATCGTGGATACATTTTTTGAAAGTATGGAAAAACCTGTCGCAAGGCCGAATAAAACAACTGCTAAAGTTACCGTTATCGTACCGGCATACAATGCGGAAAAGACGATAGGCGAGACGCTCATAAGTATTCGGGCACAAACCTATAGCCAACTTGAAATACTGGTCGTCGATGACGGATCAACCGATGCAACCGTTTCGATTGCCCAGTCGCATGCTGACGCCGACGCACGGGTTCGGCTTATATTGCAGGAAAATTCCGGAGTGGCGGCAGCACGCAATCGTGGAATTATGGAAGCGTCGTGCGATTACGTCGCGCCGACAGACG
>JBEVMI010000271.1:0-3796 GCA_040508685.1 Spongiibacteraceae bacterium | reverse complement strand
CCGTTGTTTGAACCGGTGCGAAGCTGATGATGGAAATCAACGAAAGAAAGTCGGCTATTTCCGGCATCGGGCAATCGGCGGTGGGTCGCCGGCTCGGCCGTTCGGCACTGGATCTCACCGTGGAATCCAGTCTTGCGGCGATTACCGATGCGGGTTTGAAACCCTCCGACATCGACGGTGTTGCAACTTGGCCGGGGGCAATGGCGAATCCGCCCGGCATGTCGCCGATCGGTGTCTTCGAATTAAAAGACGCCTTGCGGCTGGAATTGAACTGGTTCAGCGGCGGCGGTGAATCGCCCGGCCAGCTGGGCTGCATCGTCAACGCCTGTGCGGCAATTGCCGCGGGCCTGGCAACGCATGTGCTGTGTTTTCGCACCGTGACCGAAACCAGCTCGCAAACGCCCGAGCGACGCGCCAGCGTGCAGGGAAACACCGGTGAGCGCGCCCGGGGCCTGATGCAGTGGGCGTTGCCGTTCAAGGCGTTTTCCGCGTCCATTTGGACCGCGCAATATGCGCAGCGGCATTTTCATGAATACGGTACCACCCGTAAGCAGCTGGGCTGGATTGCGGTCAATCAACGCCGCAATGCCGGGCTCAATCCGAAGGCCATCTATCGCGACCCGATTACCATTGATGATTATTTGCAAGCGCGCATGATCACCACCCCGCTGTGTCTGCTCGATTGCGATGTGCCGGTCGACGGCAGCACGGCGATCCTCGTATCGCGTCTCGATGCCGCGCGCGATTTGCGCAGAAAGCCGATTCGGTTCGAGGCGATCGGGTCTGCGCACCACGGCCGTTTCTCGTGGGACCAGCACGACGATCTCACCACCCAGCAGGCGATTCGCGATTCCGCACGCATGATGTGGACGCGAACGGATTTGAAGCCGGCCGATGTCGATGTGGCGCAGGTTTACGACGGGTTCAGTATCACCACGCTGAACTGGCTGGAAGAGTTAGGGTTCTGCGGTATCGGCGAAGGCGGGGCGTTCATCGAGGGTGGCACACGCATCGCGCTGGAAGGCGAAATCCCGGTGAATACCAACGGCGGGCAATTGTCGGCGGGCCGCACCCACGGTTTTGGTTTTGTGCACGAAGCCTGCACGCAGCTGTGGGGCGAGGGCGGAGCGCATCAGGTAAAAAACGATCCGCAGGTGGCGATTGCGGCGGCGGGCGGGGGGATTTTTGGCTCTAGCCTGTTGCTGGTTCGGGACGTTTAACTCTAGCCGCAATGGTCTTCTGGTTATCAGAAGTTTGCAGGTAGCTGTTCTTTACGCGCGGTACTGCGGATGATCAGTCGCTACCTATAACGCGAGTAGTTGCCATAGCGAGTTCTATCTCATTAGAGGTGAACAGCATTCCTCGAGGTTGCCTTACCTTCGCGTGACCTCGCCCTCGTCCTATCAAAACGAGGAGGCCGCCGTGCCTCCTCCCGCTGCTGGCAAAGGCCTGCTGCAATGGTTTCTGCATCAGCCCAGCGTCAGTGCACCTTCGGCATCCAGCGGCATATGCGGACTCCAGACCACCTCCCAGCCATTGCCCTCGGGGTCGGCAAAATAGCCTGAGTACAAACCACCATCGCGATCGCGAATCGGACTGGTGACTTTCGCACCCGCTTCGACTGCGCGCGCAAAAACGCTGTCAACTTCAGTCTTGGAAGAAACAAAAATTGCCCATAGCGACTTTGGTGTGCGCTCAGCGGGGATACCACTCTCTGCAGCAAGATAACTTGCAGGGAGAAATACCAGAACCGAGTGCCCAACTTTATACATCACGGATGCGGGGGAGGGAGGGGGCCCCCAAGTCGCCCAGCCAAGCCCTTCCTCGTAAAATTTACGCAGGCCTGCTACATCGGCCGCGCCAACCATTATCATGCTAACTCTCTGATCCATAATCTTGCCCTACCTGTTAAGACATGCAACCTGCATGTGCAGGCTGCATATCAGAGCAGGCCGATAACTCCATGTCAACGGGAAGGCTCATGCAAAAACCGAAAATAACCCGCGAAGAAAAAGCGCTTTTAACCCGGGCTGCGCTGGTTGGCGCCGCACGGAAGCTCTTCGCGGCAAACGGCTATCACGCCACTGGCACGCATGAAATTGTGGCAACAGCGAAGGTGACACGAGGGGCTCTTGCGCATTACTTCCCCAAGAAAGAAGATCTGTTTCTGGCTGTGTTTGAGGAGGTGCAGCGAGACCTCATGGATCGGATGGAGGCTAATGTTGGCAAGTTGGTCGGCAAAGACCACTGGACCGCTTTTCGCAATAGTCTGGATGCATTTCTCGATGCCGCTACCAAACCCGAAGTGCAGCGAATTCTGCTGCTCGATGGGCCCGTGGTGTTGGGTTGGGTCAATTGGCGAAAGCTGGAAGCGCACTATGGATTGGGCGCGATAATTTCGGCGTTGGAGTCGGCGAAAGCTGCAGGACTGCTTCGCTCTGCGCCGATTGAACCGATGGCGCACTTGATTCTGGCGGTAATCGACGAAGCCGCGCTCCTCATTGCCAATGCGAAACGGCCGGGCAAAGTGCGTGCAGAGGTTGAGTTGGCATTGGACAGCCTGTTGACCGGATTAGCTGAGCCACAGATCAAATAAGCTTGGGTGAGCAGCAGCTGCTACTGCGTAACATTGGTCGATCCGTTAGCGATTAGATGAGTCAACACCCACGCTTCTGCATCGATAATATCGTTGTTGCTCATGTCCTCGCGGGGTGCTGCGCCGATGCCAAACCGCAGTGTTGGCCCCAGCCTTTCCAGACTCGACAACACAATGGCAGCACCAGCTAACGGTGAGGGGAAGGGTTTTTGCGTGGCGCTCCGGTTACCTAGTATTTTCGCCGCTATCTGCTCGAGAATTGGAACCTGAGAGCTCATACGCAGTTCGATCATTTTAATGTCGCCCTCGTCAGAGGACAGATTGCGCACCTTAAACAGATGATAATTATCGTTCCAATGCTCCAAATATAGGCAAACAAATTTTCTGGCTTTCTCGAATAAATTTTCAGGTTCCCAGGCTTCGCGCAACAGGGTGTCAAGCTCATGGGGCAGGACCTGATTGCGTGCAATTGCCTCACGAACGAGTGATTCGGTATCTGCGAAATAAATATAAAAACTGGATGCCGACACTTGAGCTACGCGGAAAATGTCGCTCTGCTTGAGGTCGCGCAATTTTCTTTTGCTCAATAGCAGCTGTACTGCATTAACGAGTCTTTCCCGGGTCTGATGTCCTTTCGGCCCAAGTCTCTGTCCTTGTTGGTTAACCTTCGGCGTCTTCCGTGCGGAAATATCTTTTGTTTGGACGAGCTTCATAGCGGGGTTTTTTGCTGATGCCTGTTGGGTTACCGAATTTGCCATTGGAGCTTTGCCTGAATCGGGTGTTATGAGTTCGGTGCATCCAGCTTTGGAGACATTATCCGCAGTCCTTAATTTATAGCTTGGCTTAGTCCCAATTAGCGCCGTGCTTCAATCGGGGACGTTGGTATGGGTAGAACGTTCGTCCGACATGATAGCGGAGCTGATTCGGTAAGCGAAAGGTGAGAGCGGGTAACAATGCGGCCGGCGCAATTGCTGACCGGAGACATCTTTCCCGTTATGTATGATGTTGGTTGTCAATATGGAATATTGTTTCCAAATTGACAATGTGGTTGTCATGTTGATAGCATGCCGACAAATTGGTGGGAGCCGAAAGTTGAAGCAGGCTGTGCAAATCCAAAATAGTGACGCCTATAAGCTGATGGAGCAGATTTCGCTCTATATATTCAAGCTCAATGGCTTACTTCAGGACGAGGCGGTCAAG
>JBEVMI010000266.1:0-4513 GCA_040508685.1 Spongiibacteraceae bacterium | reverse complement strand
ATATCCACGCCATGGTGCGCATGGCCGCGCAGCGCGGCGCGCAGAAAATTTATGTCCACGCCTTTCTCGACGGCCGCGACACCCCGCCGCGCAGCGCCGAAGCCTCGTTGAGAAAACTCGATACGATCCTTGCCGACATTAATCAGGGCGGCAATCAGGTCGGTCGTATCGCGTCGATTATCGGCCGCTATTTTGCGTTGGACCGCGACAACCGCTGGGACCGCGTGCAACTTGCCTACGATCTGCTGACCGCCGGTAAAGCCGACTATCAATCAGCCAATGCCGTCGCCGGGTTGCAGGCCGCGTACGAACGCGGCGAAGACGATGAGTTCGTTAAAGCCACAGCGATCGGCGAACCCGCGGTTATCGCCGACGGCGACGCTGTCATCTTCATGAATTTCCGCGCCGACCGCGCCCGCGAAATCACGCACGCGTTTGTCGAGGGAGAATCATTTTCCGGATTCACACGCACCCGTCGACCGCAACTCGCCGATTTTGTGATGACCACCGAATACGCGGCGGACCTTTCCCTTAACACGAACGCCAGCGTCGCCTACACCCCGTTATCGATGGTCAATTCGCTCGGCGAATACATTTCCAATCTCGGCAAAACCCAGCTGCGGATCGCGGAAACCGAAAAATATGCGCATGTGACTTTTTTCTTCAGCGGCGGTCGCGAAGAACCCTACCCTGGCGAAGACCGCCTGCTGGTGCCGTCGCCACAGGTCGCGACTTATGACCTTCAACCGGAAATGAGCGCGCCGGAAGTCACCGACAAACTGGTCGCCGCCATCGGCAGTGGCCGCTACGATCTGATCGTCTGCAATTACGCCAACGGCGACATGGTTGGCCACACCGGCATTTTCAGTGCTGCCGTCAAAGCGGTCGAAGCGCTCGATGCCAGCCTCGCGCGCCTGATCGCAGCCGTTAGGGCCGCCGGTGCCGACATGTTGATCACGGCCGATCACGGCAACTGCGAGCAGATGATGGATTACGACTCCGGCCAGGTACACACCCAGCACACCACCGATCTGGTGCCGTTCGTATATGTGGGCGCACGTGCGCTGACGATGGCTACAGCCGGTGGCAAACTGGCCGACGTTGCGCCTACCGTGCTGCAACTGATGCAACTGCCGCAGCCCGCCGAAATGACCGGACGCAGCCTCATCTCTTTAAATTGAACGCGCTGAATTGAACTCTTCATTAAAAGACGCCGTGCACACATTCTTTCGGTCATTGACTTGCGCGGCCGCGCTGTCGTCGTGCGGTTTCGGTGCAACTTGCGCGCTGGCGGCCGACAACCCGCAGGAAACGCGCTCGCAGCTGGAAACGCTGAAAAGCGAAATCGACAAACTCAAGCAGTCCCTGCAGCAATTCAAGGATGAACGTTCGCGCGTGCAGGGCGACCTGCGCAAATCCGAGCTCGATATCAGCACGACCCAGAAAAAAATTCGCGACATTCAAAAACAGCAGCAGCAACAGGAGCAGGAATTGCTTAGATTGCAGCAACAGCGCCAAGCGCTGCAGCAATCGCGGCAGACACAGCAGCAACACATCGCACAGCAGATTCGCGCTGCGTGGCAGCTTGGCGAACAGAACAAATTGAAGGCATTGCTCAATCAGGAAGATCCGGAGCAAGTCAGCCGCGCGCTGACGTATTACGACTATTTCAACCGCGCGCGCAGCGAACAGATCGAGGCCTACCTCGACATCATCGGCCAGATCGACGCGATGCAGCCGGAGATCGAAAACAAGGCGGCCGCACTGCAGCAAATCAAAACCACGCTCGGCGAGCAACATTCGCAACAGGTCGGCGCGCGCCAGGAGCGCGAGCGCGCCCTCGCCAAACTGGGCGCGACCATCAAGAACAAAGACGAAGAACTAAAGCAGATGGCGCAAGACCGCGCCGCACTCGAACAGCTGCTGCGCAAACTGGAGCAGCTGGCTGCACGCAAACGCGACAAGAAGACAGAAAAGCGGGTAGTCGAAAAACCGCAGGCGCCATCGACCGCCAAACTTCCGACCGTAACCAGCACTGAACCGGTCGCCGGCGATCACAGTTTTCGCGAATTGCGCGGCCAGTTGCCGTGGCCTGTGGCAGGCCGCCCGGTCAATCGTTTCGGCTCGCAACGCGGCGACAGCCCGCTGCGCTGGCAGGGCATCAATATCGTCGCCCGCGAAGGTGAAACCGTGCGCACCGTGCACAGCGGCCGCGTCATTTTCGCCGACTGGCTGCGCGGTTCCGGGCTGTTGCTGATCATCGACCACGGCGGTGGCTTCATGAGTCTGTACGCGCACAATCAAACGTTGCTGCGCAACGTCGGCGACGCCGTCAAAAGTGGTGACCCCATCGCGACGGTCGGCAACAGCGGCGGCCAGCAGCAAGCCGCGCTGTACTTTGAAATACGTCGCGAAGGTGTGCCTACCGATCCCGCACAATGGTGCCGCCGCTCATGAATCGTATCGCGGTCCAATTGCAGCAATCCAAAAGCAGCGTCGCTGCGAATTATCTGAATCTTTTTGGCCGGATCGTTGCCGGCTGCACCGAGGTTGCCATGACCAAACGATCGTCCCGCAGGGCTGGTTTTCCGACTGCTCTGTTTATCTACTTGGGAATGGCCGCCGCTGGCGCAATTGCTCAACCGCCACAAGCAGTGCCCGCGACACCGTCGGGCACGGAAAACGACACGGGCAAATTGCCGCTCGACGAACTGCGCAGCTTCGCCGATGTGTTCAATCAGATTCGCCAGAGTTACGTCGAGGAAGTCGACGACAAAACCCTGCTGGAAAACGCCATCCGCGGCATGTTGTCCGGACTCGATCCGCACTCGACCTATCTCGATGCCAAATCCTTCGAAGACCTGCAGACGACGACGACCGGTGAATTCGGTGGCCTCGGTCTCGAAGTGGGTCTCGAAAACGGCTTCGTCAAAGTGATCAGCCCGATCGATGACACGCCGGCACAAAAAGCCGGTATCGAAGCCGGCGATCTGATCATCAAGATCGATGGCAAGCCGGTGAAAGGCATGTCGCTGAACGAAGCGGTGGAGGCCATGCGCGGCGCGCGCGGCAGCACCATCGAACTCAGCATCGTGCGCGAGGGTTTGCCGCAACCCCTCGACATCAAACTCAAGCGCGACATTATCAAAGTGCTGAGCGTAAAAAGCCGCTCACTCGAACCGGGCTACGCCTATGTGCGCATATCCCAATTCCAGGCCAACACCGGCCCTGAAATGCGCAAAGCCGTTGAAAAGCTCAAGCAGGACAACAAACCGCTGCGCGGCGTCGTGCTCGACCTGCGCAACAATCCCGGCGGCGTCCTGCAGGCATCGGTCGATGTCGCTGACGCCTTCATACGCAACGGCCTTGTGGTCTACACCGAGGGCCGCCTGCCCAACGCCAAGGCCCAATTTTCCGCGACGCCCGATGACATCACCGAAGGCACTCCGCTCGTCGTGTTGATCAATGGCGGCTCCGCTTCGGCTTCGGAAATCGTCGCCGGTGCGCTGCAGGATCACAAACGCGCCGTCATCATGGGCACTGCCAGCTTCGGCAAGGGTTCCGTGCAGACCGTGGTACCGCTGTCGGAAAACAGCGCGATCAAACTCACCACGGCACGTTACTTCACACCCAACGGCCGCTCGATCCAGGCGCACGGCATCGTCCCCGACATCCTTGTCGAACGCGCCAAACTGGAAAGCCTGAAACGCGAGGACAACATTACCGAAGCCGACCTCGAAGGTCATCTGCGCAACGGCGATGGCAAAGAGAGCACCAGTCGCGTACGCCGAGAAGAATCGAAACGCGAATCCCTTAACAACGACAACCAGCTGCACGATGCACTGACGTTGCTGAAAGGATTAAACGTACTCGGTTCTAATTTATTGCAGTCCCAGGCCCAGACCATGGCTCGTACCAGCACGCCGGTGCCACAACCACCGGCGTTGATGCCGGCGCCTAGACTGCCAGGTTACTGATTCACGCCAGAGGAACGTCGCTGCGATGCGCGAAAATTACGTTTTCGCAAAGCCCCCTGACCGCGCTTGTGCGGCGGCGACGATCCTTGTAAAAAGTACGGATCAGTGACGGATTTCACTCTTTTATTTATAACGGCGGGAAGCCAACCTAATGCCGGTATTCCTACCCAGGGATACCGGCGGTTGTTTTGTGAAAGGATGACGTGTCATTCATGACATCAGTAATCAAACATCCAGGACTGACAGGCGACTCGACTATGAGCATCAATCGCGCTGGCGAAAACTGCAGGGTTCCAGGACGGGCCAACCGGTTTTTTAGTGTTTCCGGCGAATGGTATTTCAGCACCCGCGAAGGCGCACCGATGGGCCCGTTCGACGACCGCCGTGAAGCCGAACAAGGCCTGTTCGACTTTCTGGAGTTCATGGCGCTGGCCGAGCCAAAGATGTTGTCCAAACTCTACGCCTCGCTGACGACGCGCTAACCCAAGCAGATCGACTGCCCGGCGCGCAGCCGGGCGGGCGAATTTCCCCGCCAA
>JBEVMI010000247.1:0-4023 GCA_040508685.1 Spongiibacteraceae bacterium | reverse complement strand
TCTAACCAGCTGAGCTACATCACCACTAAAAACAATGAGTTACGACTGATCCAATGCGCAACCCCGGTCCGCAGACCGCGCGAAAGTTTATCGCAAGTCGTTGATCCTGTGGAACTGATTCTTCGGGCGGTCTGCGGATCAGTATTCCGCAGGTCCCGATCATGACGATCAGGCCCTGAACGCAATCCAACGGACGCGAATCTGTTCGATTCGCCGAAGTTCTCGATGACGGTGTCCGCCTGCGCACAGATAGCGTGGTTGCGTCGATCCATCGCAAGGATGCGAGGCCATGGCACATGAGCGGGCTGCACGGCCGCGTGCGCCGCCGTTCATCGATCCGCCCGGGTACACGCGTCACCGCCCCGAGGCGACGCTGCTCTACCACTCGTGCGCTTCGCCTCACGCAAAATCAATCTGCAGTGGTGTAGCCAAGGGTTAAAACAACTTCTGATTGGCCGCAATCTCCGCTTCGAGCTTCTTCTCCAGAGCCATGTAACGCGCGTTCTTCGCCAACGGTACCGAGTAGAGCGGTTCGCGGGTGATTTCTGCTGGGCCAACACCCGGGTAGCCTTTTGATAGACCTTCCAGCAGTTCGACAGCTTCGTCGCCCATTCCTGCCCACGCGAGGATGGCGGCTGCTGTCGCCCGTGCGTAGGTTTCCCTGCTGGACTTGATATTGGGGGGAACCATGGACAAAGCGGAGCGTGCATTTGCAATCGCTTCCGCGTTGCGGCCCTCGAACAGCTGACCCTCGGCCTCTAAGAAGCGCAGGTACCACCCATTCCACTTCGTTACAGGTTCCTTCTGCACAAACTCGAGCACAGCCCGACCGTCGCGTGCGGCCGCCTTGCGATCTCCCGATAGCATCTCTGCCCAGCCACGAAGTTCTGCTACTGGCTGAGAGCCGATGCCCGGAATGGGCAAGGCACTGGTTTGGTTGTGCCGAACTCGAGTGAGCGGCGAACGCTCGATGAGTTCAATTGCCTCCTTGTAACGCTTTTGTCTGCGGAGCAAATTGAACTGGCGGGTCAGCCGACTGCTTTGATCTATCGAATCGGAACGAGGAACCACCTCGTCTGCTTTCCCGGTGAACGCAAACAACACATGTGTCCGATTCAGCGCTCCCGGCCACCGCTCGTTGAATCCGTCGACGACTCGCAGCGCCTCGACGCCACGACGCGCAGTCCACAAGAAGAAGTGTCGACCGCGGAATACTCGGGGATTGCCAGGATCCAACTCGCTGACTTGCGAATACAGGGCAAGTGCTTCTTCAATTCGGCCCGAATTTGCCAAGACGACCGCTCTGAGCTCCAGCACGGCGGAATCCTTCGACGTTACCACCTGCGGCATCTCGATGAGTCTGAGCGCTTTGTCTCGATCCCAGTCGACGAACAGAGCAAACTGGCTTTCCAACGCCAGCAGCTGAGGCTGGTCGCCTACCAATTGGCGGACAGTTTCGAAATCTCTCCGCATGGCTTGCAGAGTGGATTCGCTGACTTCGTAACTACCGATGAATTTCGCGGTTCGGACGACGTTTCTCTCGAGGTACGCCGCGGCAAAGCGCGGATCGAGCTCAATCGCGCGACTGAACAGACTCTCAACCCGTTCGAATTCTTGAACCGGTACCCCAGCTGTAATGAGCTGGGACGACAGACGTGCTCTCAAGTAGACATCAAACGCTTCAGGATTCGATGAAGCGGGCAGTCCAGGGAAATGGGCAGCCAACGTGACCGCCATTTGCGCCGCTACCTCTTGGGCGACTTCCGATTGCAACGTCATCGCATTGACGAGTTTGCGATCGTAGTTGTGCGCCCAAACATGGTTGTCGTTACGCGCATCGATCAACCGCAACGTCAGTCGCACGTCCTGGCCTTCGCGACGCACCGATCCATCGAGAACATGCGTCACGCCCAATTCCTCGGCGAGATCGGTCACTGACTTGGAATTGCCGCGATACGTCAGCATCGTGGTGCGAGAAATGACTTGCAGATCGGGTGCGCGGTTCGCGAGCGTGGTCAAGATTTCTTCGTGAAGTCCATCCGTGAAGAAGGCATTCACGGGATCGGGGCTCAGGTTTTCGAAGGGCAACACCGCGAGGCGTAGCTTGCTGGTTGAGTGTGCTTCGATGTTTGGTTCGGGTTGCAACTGGGTGCTGGTGATACGCCAATGCGAGACGCCAAAGTAGACTGCAAACAACGCCAGAGATGCCCCGAGCAAGTAAAGCAGGGATTTGGTGCGCCTGACTCTTGGCTCGTCGCCCAAAGTCGCGGTGTTGTTGGGTGGCGGGACTGGCTGTGTAACCACCAGGCGATAACCCACGCGTGGAATGGTTTCGAGGGTAAAGCCACCGTGTGTTTCCGACAGTCGCCTCACCTTGATGATGCAACGACTGATCACCTCGTCGCCGACGATGCGGCCAGCCCAGCACTCTTTAATTAGTTGATCGCGCGACACCACTTCGCCAGGCAGCCGCGCCAACGCCACCAATACCTGCATCACGCGCGGTTCGAGGGTCTCCGTTTTGTCGCGCGCGGAAACCGTCCGCGAGGAAGGGCGGACGTGGACAGGCCCCAGCGAGAAATCCTTCTCGCGCGCCAAATCGATTGATCCCGGCCGTTCCGTGACGCTCATCGGTGTCCATCAACCATTCATCAACGACCCGTCAGTGATCCATCAACCTTTCGGTCTGTCGCTTCCGATGCGAAGGCGCCCCAATGCCAATCAAGAGCTTACACAAGAGGCCGCCCCCAACGGAGCTTTACCATGACAACACTCAATGACAACGCACTGAACGCGCGGCTATCCCACCAGGCGCACGATCCCGGCCGCACCTTTTTCACCGCCATGGCGGGCGTCGCGCTTGCCGTGGTTTTGGTCGGGTTTGCACCGTCGTTCTACTTGAATGCCTTTCTGGATGCAAAGCCATTGAGTCCGCTTATCCACGTCCACGGATTGCTGTTCACCCTGTGGCCGATGCTGTTCTTGACGCAGTCGATGCTCGCCCGTGCGGGTCGAATCGAGCTGCATCGAGCGCTGGGCGTGGTCGGTGTAGTGCTGGCGGCATCGATGGTGATCAGCGGCTACTTGATCGCCACTCACCGATCGCCTCCCAGCGTCGGATCGCCTCAATTTTTGCTTGGCGCGACGGTCATGCGTGCTGCGGTGCTTGGGCAGATTTACCAGCTGCTGTTGTTCGCTGCTCTCGTCATGGTCGCTATTCGACTGCGTCGAAACTCCGGCGTGCATAAACGACTGATGTTGATTGCCACCTTCTCGATACTTCCCGCAGCGGTGGCCCGTATCTTGCGAAACGTCGGGATCGAACCACTGCCGCATCTTGGTTTCGTACTGCCGTGGGGATTGATGTTGCTTGCGTGCGTGATCTACGACGTGGTGACGCAGCGTCGATTGCATCCTGCAACGGTGTGGGGTGGGTTGTTTGTGGTGCTCAGGCACCCGCTGACATCTTCGCTCGGGTTTACCGAGCAATGGCAAACAATAGCCGTGTGGCTTGCAGATCACTGAACGCCAGTAAGAACGCTACCGATGTGTTCAGAGCGGACCCTGCTCAACACACGCGTCCGCTCTCGTCGCAGTAAGCGGGGCCGAGCGCGCTGGATCCGCCGGCCGTCGCGAGATCGAGCTGGTGGATCGCCACGACAGCTCGTCCTCCTGATCGGTAAGTCTCCGAAGCCAATCGTGCGAAGAGTCCCTGAAACCACGCGATGCGTGCTCGTTGTGCTCGCTGTAAATTGGCTCTGTTTGGATCCAAAAAGCACGGGGAAAAATCTTCCAATATTTTCTCTGCGAGCCGCCAAGCAATTAGACGTTTCGCGCAACTTCCGAGAAGTTTATTGGAAGACGAAGAGGGGAGTTTCGCTTGGCGAACAGAGAGTTAGAGTGATTCGGCCTGAGGATTATGAGTCCGCCGCTCTAACCAGCTGAGCTACATGACCACGAAAAACAGAGACTTATGAGCTTCCGAGCGACCGGCCGGTCCCCGGAGCGGGCAAAATAACGCAC
>JBEVMI010000140.1:0-3048 GCA_040508685.1 Spongiibacteraceae bacterium | reverse complement strand
CCAAGCGCACCGCACCCTCGAGACCCATTGGACCGAATTCGCCGGTGGGCCAGCCGACTGTAAACGTGTTGTAGCGCAGCGCGCCGCCGGTCATCGCGATGCCGCCCAAGCCGTACACCTTGCGCACGACGATCGTGAAATTCGGCACGGTGATGTTGGTGCCAACCAAAAACATGCGGCTCGAATGCCGCACCAGTGCAGTTTTTTCTACCTCCGGTCCCACCATGATGCCGGGGGTGTCGCACAGATTCAGAATCGGCAGATCGAACGCGTCACACAGCTGCATGAAACGTGCGGCCTTATCCGCACCATCGGAATCGATCGCACCGCCGAGCACCTTCGGATTATTGGCGATGATGCCGATCGGCCTGCCTTCGACGCGCGCCAGCGTGGTGATAATGGTTTTTCCAAAATCACGGCGCAGTTCGAGCGTCGAATCGACATCGCAGATAAGATCGATAACACGGCGAATATCGTAAACACGCAAACGATTTTCCGGCACGACATGGCGCAGCTCGCGCTGGTCGTGCATTTCCCAATCGTCGATACGACCCTGGAAGAACGCGAGATATTTTTTCGCGACAGCGACGGCTTCGACTTCGTCCTTCACTGCAATATCGACGACACCGTTGCGCGTCTGCACATCGATCGGGCCGATTTCCTCTGGCCTGAAAATACCGAGGCCGCCGCCTTCGATCATCGCCGGGCCGCCCATGCCGATATTCGAATCCTGCGTCGCGATAATGACATCGCACACACCGAGCAAGGCCGCATTACCCGCATAACAACGACCCGCGACGATGCCGACCATCGGCACCAGTCCGCTGAGCTTTGCAAAAATCGCGAAGGTGTCGCCGTAGTCGCCGCTGTCTTCACCGGGCCGACCACCACCGCCCTCGGCAAACAATACCAGCGGCAATTTACCTTCCTGCGCGATATGAATCAGGCGATCGGTTTTCAGGTGATTGCGATTGCCCTGGGTGCCGGCAAATACCGTGTAGTCGTAAGCGAGCACGGCACAGCGCGAAACCGGATCACCGAATAATTCACCATTGATGCTGCCGATGCCGGTGACAATGCCATCAGCGGGACTTTTTTCAATCAACTCTTCCAGCGAACGGCGGCTGCGCTGATTCGCTACCGTCAACGCGCCGTATTCGACAAACGTACCGGCATCGCACAGATCGGCGACGTTTTCACGCGCAGTGCGCTGGCCTTTCGCGTGGCGTTTTGCAACGGCGTCCGGGCGCGCTTCATCGAGTGCACGCCGATGGCGCTCGAGCACTGACTGCAAGTCGTTGCGGATATGATCGAGATCGGTTGCCGCCTCTGTTTGTGCAGCGTCGAGCGTCGTACCCGTCTCTGCGACATAAAACAGGACATCGTCGAGCAACACCGTATCGCCGGCAGCTACACGCACGGCTTGCACGGCTGCATGTGTTGCGGCGCGCACTTCGTGCTCCATTTTCATCGCTTCGATCACGGCCAGCAGTTGTCCCGGCGCGATGGTGTCGCCTTCGTGAACTAAAACGGCAACTACGCTACCCAGCATCGGCGCAAGGATGGCGACAGCGCCTTCGGGCGCAACTTCTGCTGCCAGTGCAGCCGTGTTTGTATTCGCTTTAACGTGGTCGAAATAACGCCGTGGATGCGCTGCCTCGTTGTCGCGCTGCGAGGCCCACTGATCAACAAATCCGATCGTGAAATGGCCGGCGATAAATTCCGGTGCGAGCAATAAATCCTGCAAAAAATCGATATTGGTGTCGACACCATCGACACGGCATTCGCCCAGCGCGCGATAGGTTTTCGCGACCAGATCGGCAAACGTACCCTGCGCACGACAGGTAATTAATTTTGCCAGCAGCGAATCGAATGCGGGATTGCTGCGATAACCGACATACCCATAACTGTCGACGCGAATACCCTTGCCCGATGGCATGTCGAAGGCGTCGAGCGTGCCACCGGCCGGCGTGACCGAACCGTCGGCACCAACGCTTTCCATATTGATGCGCACCTGGATCGCCGACGCAGTGCGATTTACTGTGTTGTCGCCGTCGATGCCGAGCTCGGCCAGTGATGCGCCACCCGCCAGACGCAATTGCATTTCGACCAGATCGATACCGCTGACTTCTTCGGTGATGGTGTGTTCGACCTGCAGACGTGGATTCGCTTCCATAAACGCAAATCGCGAATCCTCGCTCAGGCTCGATGCATCCACCAGAAATTCGAAGGTGCCGATATTGTTGTAGCGTACCGAGCGCGCGATATTCATCGCGGCATCGATAATGCGTGCGCGCAAGGCGGGCGGAAAATTCGGTGCCGGTGTGATTTCGACAATTTTTTGATGGCGGCGCTGAATGCTGCAGTCGCGCTCGCCGAGATGCGTTACAGCGCCACTGCCGTCACCGAGAATCTGGATTTCGATATGCCGTGCCTGCGGCAGAAATTGTTCGACATACAAATCGCCGTTGCCGAACGCCGCCAGTGCTTCGGAGGCACAGCGCGCATACGCTTCTTCAATCTCGCTGAGATTACGCACGATGCGAATGCCGCGGCCACCACCGCCGGCAACCGCCTTGATTGCAATCGCGGCGCCCTCACCCAGCCCGCAAAAAAATTCGCGCGCCTGTTCAACACTTACCGGCCCGTCAGAACCTGCGAGCAATGGCAATCCCGCTTTCTTCGCCTGTTGTCGCGCCTGGGTTTTGTCGCCGAACAGCTGGAGAATTTCCGGACGCGGACCGACAAAATTTAATCCGGCTGCTACACAGGCCGCAGCAAATGCAGCGTTCTCGCTGAGAAATCCATAACCCGGGTGAATCGCATCGCAACCGGCTGCTTTTGCGATCGCAATAATTTGTTCGCCGTCGAGATAACCGCGCGGGCCGTGACCGGAAATTACCCGAACTTCATCCGCCTTGCGGGTGTGCAGTGAGGTCGTGTCGTCTTCGGTATGAATCGCGACGGTTTTGATACCGAGCTCTGCAGCGGCGCGAATCACGCGGATGGCAATTTCGCCGCGATTGGCGATCAACAGTTTGGTTGGAA
>JBEVMI010000055.1:0-11452 GCA_040508685.1 Spongiibacteraceae bacterium | reverse complement strand
AGTCCGGCGCTGACCGGCTCATCTCAGGAGTTTTCCCTTGATTGCTTCGTTACTACGCAGCCTGGCGCTGCTCGCGCTGGTCGGCACGGCAGCGCCGGCCCTCGCCACACCCTGTCCCGACAACGCCCCCGCGTGCGAACAGCGCACGGGATTTCCCGGCCGCGAAGGTTCGCTCGCCGTCAACTCGAAAGGCTCGGTGTTTCTCGCCGCGGTCATGCCCAAGCGCGATGGCGACGGCAAACCGACGGAGCCCGCCGGTCTCGCGCGCAGCCGCGATGGCGGCGAGAGCTGGGAGAAAGTGAATCTGCCGCCTGAAACCGACGCGATCATTTCGTACGTGTACGTCGATCGCGATACCGACCGGCTGTTCTACACGAGCACGACGTTCAACACATGCGGGCTGCCGATCGCGTTCAGCGACGACGAGGGCAGCAACTGGCATGTGACACGCACCGGTTGCTGGCCGCTGACGCTCGGCGACTGGGGCCGCATTTTCACCGGCAAGCCCGTGTCCAGCCAGACCGAGGGCTATCCGAACATGGTGTATTACTGCAATTACCTGCCGTTCCCGACGCTCGGCCCCGCCGTCGGCTGCTGGAAATCGAAGGACGGCGGCAAGACCTTCAGCTACACCAGTTCGCCGCACAACATGATCACCGGTTGCCGCGAACGCAGCTTCACCATCGCCGGCGCCGGCGTGGTCGGCCCCGACGGCACCATCTATCTGCCGATCAATGCCTGCGGGCAGATGAAACTCGCGATCAGCCACGATGAGGGCACGACGTGGACGCAGGCGTTCGTCCCCGGTGCGATCACCGGCAACTGGGCCTCGCAGAAAAAAGATATCGAGCAATATCCGATCTGCAAGGACGAGCCATGGTCGTGTCCGAGTTTCGCCCAGGCGTTTATCTCGGACGTGCTCGGCATCGACAGCGATGGCAATCTTTACCTGATCTGGAGCGCGGACACGCTGCGTTTATCGGTGTCGCGCGATGGCGGCAAGACCTGGTCGAACAATCGCGTGGTATCCGCACCCGATGTGCAACTGACGCAGCTGGTGTCGATCGCGGTGAATAAATCGGGAGAAGTGGCGCTGGCGTATTACGGCAAAAATGCCGCGCCGGGCTGGACGGGTTACGTCGCTCGCAGCGGCACCGCGCTGGCCGATACGCCGACCTTCACGAATGCGCCGATCACACCGGCAAACGATCCGATCGCGCCGACCACCTGCTGCGGTCATCGCGGCTACAACGAACGCGGCCCGTGGCTGATCGAATATTCGGGCGTGAAATTTGCGCCGGACGGATCGATCTACGGCATTTTCTTCCGCGATCATCCCGATGCGCGCTGGTATGAAATCGTCGCCGGAAAAATGCCGGCACCCACTCCCACAACTGACACCGTCACGACGATCGGAGATGCCCGGTGAATCCAATCCTGCGAATCCTCATTCTCGTACTCGCCTTCGCCGTCGCGATCGCGATTCCCGGCGCCATCGTCGTGCTGTATTTCGGCAAGCTGACCTACGGCGTCATCGCTTCGATCATCGCCGCGGCGAATGTGATCGTGCTGGCGGTACCGGCGTACATCGTGCTCGCCGCGCTGCGCCGCGTCACCTTCGTCACCGTCTGCATCGCCGCGGTGATCGTTGCCGCGCTGCCGATCGGCTGGCAGCTGTTTCCCACCGGCCAGCAATGGATGACCACGGCCATCGTGGGCGGCGGCGAAACCGCCGAGGGCATTTCCGCCGCCGGCATCTGGGTGCGTTATATCGGCGCGCTCATCACGGCGGCCGGCCTCGGGCTCGCGGGCGGGCTCGGCTTCTGGTTCGTCTCGCGCATCGGCGCGCAAGGCAGCCGCTTCTGAGCAACACACATTTCAATCACGAACAAAAACGGAGAACTCTCGCATGACGTTGCTGTTGCCCACATTGACCCGTCGTCTGCTGTTGCAAGGCGCGATGGCCGGCGCGGCCCTGAGCGTGTTCACCAAGGTGTGGGCCGGCAGCGCTAAAACGCCGGTGGTGGAAACAAAACCATCCGTAACGATTAATCGCTCGCAAAGAAAGCACTGAAGCGGTGGAGCACCGCCTCAGCGCAATATCCTCGCCATCCCAATCGATCGAAGAATTCAGCCGTGTTTATGCAGGATTCGCCTTCGCCATCGCACGCATATAAGTGGGACGCGTGATAATGCGCTCGCGATAACGCTGGATCGCCGGATAATCCGCCAGCGAATGCGCCATGACATGGTTGGCCAGAGTATCTGCCGCAAACATCGCCATGATGTCGGCCGCGGTGAACTCGTCGCCGGCCAGGTACGAATGTTTCTCCAGTTCCGAATTCATGAATGCCAGACAGCGTTTGGTCGAACCGCGAAACATCGCGGCGATCGGCGACTCTGCAGCGCCTGCATGGGCAATCGCGAAATCGAGCGAGATATGCGCCATCAGCGAACCTTCCGTGAAATGCATCCACTGCAGATAACGCGGGAAGTCCGCTGAATCGACCGGCGGTACCAGTCGGCCCTTACCATATCGCTGCAGCAGATATTCGAGAATGGCGCCAGACTCGACCAGCATCACGTCGCCATCGCACAAGGTCGGCGATTTGCCGACTGGATGAATTTCCCGCAATTTCTGCAGACTCGATCCCTGCGGATCGCGTCGATACAGCACGATCTCGTAAGGCACTTCCAGCTCTTCGAGCAGCCAGATCACGCGCTCGCCGCGCGAGCGTTCCAGATGATGCAATGTCAGCATCGTGTGTCTCCCTTATGTGTATTAAAAACTTATGTGTATTAAAAAATCGTTCAGATCGGCGGCCGGCTGGCCCACAACGTCACGCGCGGGTCGTAACTGGCGCGCGGTGTGAAGAGTTCGGTCAGCGTGAGCCCGACGCGCTCCACTACCGGTGCCAGTGCCTCGACATCGAAGCCATAAAAACGTGCGGCGTTGTTGCCGAGCATGTCGCGCGCCTCCTGTTCGGTGACGTCGTGCGCGGGAAAGGTCGCCTGCAACAGTTGCGCGGTGATGCCCCACGACCCTTCAGGGTGCGGAAAGTCGGTGCCGAACATCACGGTCTGCGTGCCGATATCGCGGCGCATTGCGCATTCGGCTGACGAGAAAACGGATGCGCCGACGCGGCACTGCCGATTCCAGTAAAACGACGGCGCATGCGGCAGCAGTTTGCGCATCGCCTTCGAGGTCGGACCTGTGCTCCACAGCCAGTCCATGTACGTCAGCGCGCGCGGAATCCAATCCGCAAACTGTTCGGTGAACGCCACGCGCAATGTCGGGAAACGTTCGAACACGCCGCTCCACATCAGGTACCACAGCGGCCGGTGTGACCACCAGGTCGCTTCCGTGGAATAGATGCTGAGCAATGCCGGCGTGATCTCGCCGAAATCGTACGGCGGCACGCCGGCGCCACCGTGAATGTTCACGGTGAGATCGTTGGCGACGCACGCAGCCCACAGCACATCGTGCTGCGCGCCGTAGCCGCGCGTGGAATCGTAGGCAATGCCGGGAATCAGAATGCCCTTGAGACCGGTGCGCGCGGCCCATTCGGTTTCGCGCACGGCCGCGTCCATATCGTGAAACGACACCAGCGCGAGCCCGGCGCGACGCCCCTTCGCTTCGGCGCAGAAATCCGCGGCCCAGCGGTTGTAGGCGTGCTGACCGGCACATTGCAGCTCGGGCGAATAATAGCGATTGCTGGCCTCGCCGAACTGGCCGGTGAACGGCACTTCATTGTCCTGCGTGCCGTCCGGAAAGATGACTTCGGCAACCACGCCATCTTCTTCCAGCAAGGTCTGGCGCGCGGAGGAATGCCACGCCACTTCGCGCGTTGCTTCGAATTGCTCGACGAATTCCTTGGAATGACTGTTCTGCATCAGCTCGCGCAGCTGGGCGCGCTGCGCGTCCTTCCGTTCGAGATAGGCATCGAGCTCGTCGTGATACGCCTGTTCGAGATAGTCGCGCATATGCCGCACCGGCGGGCCCGCGTGGTTGTCCGCGGAAATCAGCATGATCTTTTCCATCTCGCTCCTCCTGCCCTGTCACGGGCCTTATATATACGCGTATATTGGAGAGCCGATGCGACGCCGTCAAGTGCACGCGCAACGATGCCGCTGCACAAAACGAAATTTTTATCGGCGGAGAAATGTGAAAATAAAAACCACCAGAAAACTAAATGGTGGTGGCGATGCCGTTTTTATCGATGTGTTTTTGCGAAGGGACTTGCGGACGCGATGCCGAACCTTGTGAAAGCTCAGTCTTTCGCATCCGCCGCGTAGCGTTCGATCATCCCAATGAACAGATCAATGGCCAGATCGAAATGCGGTTTGCGGGCGCGCCCCAGCGCCTGGGCCGCGCGCACAGTCTCGGGAAACTGCGTGGCGTAAGCGCTGCTGAACAGGGTTTTTTCGAGATCGTCGGTGCGGTGTTCGACGCTGAACTGATGTTCGACCAGCACCGAGCCGCTGATGAAATCGGCGAACAGCTTGAAAGCCAGCGCGCAGTCCTCGATCGGCAGGCCGGCCCGCAAAAAAGCCTGATGCGCCTGCTCGGCCAGCGCGATACAGCTCGGGTGCAGCGGGAAACGCGTGAACACCTGCAACACCATCGGATGTTCGGCGAGCGCACGTTTCAATTCGCCGGCAATATCCCGCAGGATCTTTTGCCAGGGTGTGCGCGCAGTGATCTTAACCGGATGCAGCATCTGCTCGAGGATATGCGCGACCACGACATCTTCGAGTTCACTCTTGTCGGCGATATGGTTGTACAACGCCATCGGCGTGACGTTGAGGCGCGCGGCGACGCCGCGCAGACTCAACCCGGCGAGGCCGACTTCATCGGCGACCTCGATGGCCGCTTCGATGATGCGTTCACGGGTGACCGGTTGTTTTTTGCGTGTGCGAGGCATAGATGGAAAGGGCAAGCTTCGATCGGGCCGTCATTGTGCATCAAACCCGCCGCGCCAGGCATCATTTCCCAACGGGCGGGTCGATCCGCGTCTGCGGCCCCTTCTTGCTACTGGCGCGCAGCGCCGAAGTGGTAACGGAGCTCCGCACCGACAGTACGCGGAGGGCCGTAGTAGCCGGTGGCGATGCCGAACGAGCTTTCGCCCGCAAAACCCACCGATTGCAGATATTCCTCGTCGGTGAGGTTGGTGGCGAACACGCCCAGATCCAGTGCCGTGCCGCCGATGCCACGCCAGTCGATGCGTGCGTTGAGAAGATCGTAACCCGGTGCGGTACCGTGCGGATTGAGCGCAGGATCGTTGATCGTGAACGACACGTCGTCCTTCTCATACCACGTCAATGACGCGCTCAGCTTGCCCATTCCTTCGGGAATCGGCGCGTACACCGTCAGCGTTGCACCGGCGGTATATTCCGGCGTGAACACGAACGCGCGGCCTTTATTCGGCGCGTCGTTGTATTCGCCATCGGTGTACGAATAGAACATCGACAGATCGGCGACATTGCCAAAGGAAAAACTCACCTCGGCTTCTGCTCCCTTGATGTCGGCCTTGCCCACGTTCTGCGTGACGGTGAGGTTCCGCGGCGGCGTGCTCGGCACCACCACCTGCTGCGCGGTCTGGATATCGTCGAACCAGCCCCTGTAGATGGCGAGATTGGTGCGCGCCTGGACCTCGTCGGTGATGGCGAACGAGGTCTTGAGACCCAGTTCGAGATCGCTGAGCGTTTCCGGGTCGAACGCGGCCTGATCCGGTGTGGGGGCCAGCGAATTGAAACCGCCGCTGCGGTAGCTGTGACGATGTGCGAGATAAATCAGCGTATCGGGATCGAGCTGGTAATCGAGGCCCACGGTCCAGCTCGGCGCCTTTTTGTTGAGATCTTGTGAGCCGGAGCACTCAGACAGCGGCGTCGACGGCGGAAGCACGACGCCCACCGACACTTCCGTCGCACAGTAACGCTGCCCCGGCGCGAGCCCGAGCGGGTTGATACCGAGTGCCGGCACGCTGATGGTCGCGTTATTGGTATTGATCTTCTGCGTGTCGATCTTGCGGTAATCCCATGAGTAGCGATAGCCCGCAGTCAGGCTGAGCTTGTCGAGCGCACCCGAGAACTGGTACGTCGCCTGGCCAAACAGCGCCTTGGTTTTTTCGTACAACTGCGAGAAGTCCGAAATCGGGCTGGTGTCGAGGCCAAGCGAAGCCAGTGCCGGTGGCATCTTGAATTGCGTGGTGATCGAGCCGCCAAAATCATCCGGCTCAACCTGCAGATAAAAACCGCCGAGGATCCAGTCGAGCTGGTCGTCGAACGACGTTCCCTGCAGCTGGATTTCTTCGGTGACCTGATGATTGCGTTGTCCCTTGCTGCGCACCTCGCGGCCATTGATGTTCTGGAATTGCTGCACGTCCACCAGCGCGAACGGCGTGCCGTCCAGATCCGCGTTGCTGCCGCTTTCGACCTTCTGGTACGAGACAATGTTTTTGACCGAGAGCTCATCGCTGATCTCATACGTCGTCGTGTTGTAAAAATTCGTGCGGCGATCGTAGGCGAAGGTATCAAAACCAGGATTTACCTTGCGCACGTCGTCCTTGGCCTGCGCGAGCAGCGCGGGCAACTGTGCCCCGTATGCGGGCTGACTGAGGGCGGCGTTCGCGGCCGCAGCCTGCGCGGGCGTGATGATTCCAAATCGCGCCAGCCCCGCGATCGCCGGGGCCAACTGCGGCGCAAACGGCAATGGAAACGTAGTCGCGAGACTCGGACTGGTAACCCCGATCAGGCTGGGTGACGAGCCGTTCGTGGCCGAGTGGTAGCCGTCGTAGATGAACGTGTTTTCCAGGCCCTCGATGGGCTTGATGCGCATCGAAATGCGCCATGCCTGATTGTCGCGATCATCCAGTTCATCGCCGTTGAATCGGCTTTCGGTGTAACCGTCCTGGCGATTTACGAGACCAGCCAGGCGAAATTGCACGATGTCATTCACCGGCAAATCGACCGCGCCCTGCACGTCGGTGAGATTGCGCTCGCCTTTTTGCACCTGAATGAAACCGCCGAAGTCGCTGCCCGGTGCGACCGGCGTCACCAGCACTGCCCCGCCGATCGAGTTGCGGCCGAACAGCGTGCCTTGCGGTCCCTTGAGCACCTGTACCGACTGCAGGTCGTACATCGGCACCCCATTTCCCGACTGCCCCAACACGACGGTGTCAGCGAAATAGTTGGTCACGCTCGGACTGGGGTTGAGGCTGATGCTGCCCTGGCCGCGAATGTTGTACACGCCGCCGCCGCTGGTCACCGAGCCCGCGATCGTCAGCGCGGGTACGTTGTACATGAGGTCGACGCCCTCGCGGACGTTCTTCTCCTTGAGTGCTTCCGGCGTCAGCGCCGTCACGGCGACGGGCACCTCCTGCAGATTTTCCTCCTTGCGCCGCGCCGTCACGATGACCTCTTCCATGTGCGCACCTGCCGCGAATACCGGTGCATCGATGAGCGGGGAAAGTGCGAGACCAAAAAGCGGCAGGTAGTTCAGCTTGCGTCGGAAATGCGTCGGCTTCTGATTCATGGCAAACCCTCAAGACAGTTTCATTATTTTTTGCTGCAGGTGACTGTTGCCGATCCGCTGCGAGAGAGACGCAGCAGTTCATTCGGTTGCATGCCGTGCGGCAGTCACCGATTTTTATATACGTGTATATATTGGCGGATGCGTTTTCGGATTGTCAACGCATTGCTCAAAGAATTACAAATGCGTATAGCGGTGCGGCGCCACGCGTTCGAAGAAGTGCTCGGGCGAATTTTTCAGGCGAAACGGGAAGGCGCTACGAGCGCACCGCTCGCGGCGGGATTTTTTCGCGAACGCGCCCATTCAGCCAGCGCGCCTCGAAATCGCTGCGCGAACGCGGCTTGGCATAGTGATAGCCCTGCGCGAGATCGCAATTGAAATCCTTTAGCAACTGCTCTTCGGCGGCGTTTTCGATGCCCTCTGCGGTCACAAAAAATAAACAGCCGGCATCGATTTCATCGACACACATCGAATTGCTGAATATGCGGCGGCAGCGCGTGCGGCACCGCGCTACTGATGGCTTCACGAATGAACCGCTCGGCGTAACCGATTTCGATAAAACCCTCGGTAACGGCCTGTACGGCAGCCGTGCGCACCGCCGATACATAATCCGCATGGGTCGGATACAGCGCACTCAGGTGACGATAATTGAACGGCCGAAATGCACCGCCCAATAAATCTTCTTCGGTATAGGCGAGATATTGGCCGAGCGGCGCTTCGATATCGGGCAGGCGAATGCCGCCTCGGACATTGCCGACTTCATCGCGCCTCAGTACGGCAGGGTCGACGGGGCGCCAGCGTTTATCCGGCACGGTCGTCATGCGCGCGCGTTCGATGCGCGGCGCCGATGGCGGCGCCTCACCGGTCGCGACCCAGCGCTGCAACTGCCTGTACGCCATCGCGCCGACGCCGGCACTGCGCAGACAATTGGCGGTGCCGGCACTGGTCGCACGCGCCGGCACGCGGATGCCTTCGCGCTCGACGCGCGCGCGCACCTTGCGCGTCGATTCGGCACTTCCGTGCGCAGAGCCGGCGATTTCCCACACGCGCAATAACGCTCCATCCGGCTGCTCATCGTAAATGGCGCGCAGGGCCAGCAGATCGCCCTCGTTCTGCACGATCATGACCGGCACATCGATGTCGCTGCGAATCGGCGCCGGTTTTGGTCCGTTGACGATGCCGTCCCCGCGAATCGGCGCACCGCCAAAACCCCGGCCGCGCACCATGTAGCCATCGAACACACGATCGCGCGGATGAAATGCGTTGATGTACGTGGTGAGTCGGATTGCGCTCTGCGAAGCGCCGCCGGCGATGACATGCCGCACGGCGAGGTCGCCGAGAATTTCATGGCTGCGCTGTTTGATGAGGCGGCCGACCTGCGAAAAGATTTCATAGGAAAGGCCGTCGTCCCATATATGCACGCCGGCATAACGCTGCGGATTCCAGCGTGCCAGCGTATTCGCGCCGGCGCGCTGCACGGTGACGCCGACATAGGCGAAGCCCTGCGCCGCCAGATTCTCGCCCTGCGTCATCCATTCGCCATCGAGATCCGCACCGAGCGTGACATTGAACCAATCGACCAACACCGTGCCGTTGAACGCCGCCTCGCGCGGGTATCGCACGAGAATGCGCGTCCAATAACCGGCCGTCTTGCGACGCCGCAATTCCCACGAGCCGGGACTCGCGAAATCGTAGTAGTCGGCGGCTCCGCACAAGCCGAACTCGCGCTCGGCATATCCCTCCGGCAGCGGCGCCGCCGACATGAAAGGCAACGATGTCGCGGCGATCGGTATCTCGCGCAGCAACGGCTGGCGCCGCGCATCGATACCGGCGGGCACCGGTGGCGGCCGCAGCAGCGCCTCGCGAAGGTGCTGCAATGCGCCAGTTGCGGCCATTTTCGCCAACAGATACCCGATCGCCAGACGATCGCTCAGCGCCACGTTACATCTCCGTCTCTGTTACTTGGCGCAGCTATAGCTGTCAGCCAATTTCGGATCGCCCTTGCCGTCGTACTTCGCGTAGCTCGGATAAGGACACAGCGGCCGCGTTTGACCCGGAAGATCCTTGTCGTTTTTGGCGATCAGACGATCAGGCGCTTTGCCGTTTTCGACCCAGTCGACGATCGCTGTGATCGGATCGAACTCGCTCAAACCCGGTCCGCCGGAGCAATGGAAATATCCGGGAACCGCAAAAAAACGAGCGAAGTCGCCAGTCTTGCCGTCATAGTGCTTTTGCAGGTTGTCGATGTATTCGATGGTGTCGTTGGCGGAAATGGTCGCATCGCTGAGACCGTGGTAATAAATGATCTTCTTGCCGTTATCCCGGAAGGCATCGAGATCGGTCGACACAGTGTGTGTGGCCGCCGCCATTTCTGCGGTTCGCGTCACCGCTTCATCAATGGAGACCTCCATGAAATCGCGTGCGGTATGCGGCGTGAACCAGGTCATCTGTACTTCATTCATGGAATCACGGTATGAAGTTCCGGGCATGCCCTGCACAATCGTATTCAGATAGGCGTCCGCGGCCATACCGGAATCGATCGGAAACGCGTTGTAACCCTTGCGACCGTCCGATGTCATCGGCGCGCCAACCAGATACTGGAACGCATCCAGTTTTGCCTGTGTCAGGCAGCCGGTCGTTTTTTTGCCTTTGCACAGCAGCGTCGCCGGCTTGAATTTGCATTGCTTGAAATTGAATACCAGCCCGTCGCGCTGACCATCCAGCGCATCGCATTTTTCCACATAGGCATGACTTATCAGCTTGATATCGTCGGCGTCGATCAGCTTTGCCGGATCGCCGTTGGCGCGCGTGATGCCCTGATAGCGGTACAACCCGCCGACACCGATCCAGGCGATCGTCGAGGCCGGTGCGCCCGCGACCACACCGTCGAAATACGTGGGGAATTTTTGCGAGATCTGCATGGCCTGACGGCCGCCGCCCGAACAACCCGCGAAATAGCTGTGCTGGATCGATTCGCCGTAATACGTTTTCACCAATGTCTTGCCGGTAGTGGTCACGCGATCGAGCGCGTTATACGCAAAATCCGTCACCGCCTGTGGATCCTTGGCGAACTCCCCTGACGTGCCCGGCTTCCCTGGATACTGGTGACCCGCATCGGTCGCGATCACCGCGAAGCCACGATCGAGACCGGTCTTGCCCGAACCCGCCATGGCGCCGAGCGCAGGAAAAATAAAGCCGTCGTAACCGCCACCGCCCTGATAGAGGAAGCGGTGATTCCAATCATCCGGCAAACGCAATTCGAAACCGATCTGGTACGGCTTGCCATCGACACCGGTGCGTTTGGCGATTGCGCCGCGCAGCAGACAATGTGCCGGCGCGGTCATTTGCCGATTGATCAGAGGAAAGGTGACCGTGGTACCTGCTGGCAGATGCTGTGCGCTCTCCACGACGACATCACCCTGCGTCCAGCCCTTCAACTTCGCGCACTGCCCAGCCATGCCCGGCAGCGTCGCGGGATCGATCGGCTTCAGCGCAGCGAGATCGACATCGATCGCTTTCAATTTGGCATCGTCGATTCCCGCCTGCGGAAATTGCCCGATCTGCTTCAGCGACATGCTCGCGGCCATGCTCATGCGCGAATCGTTGACGATATTCGGAATGTGTTTTTCAAGTACTGCTTTCGCCTGAGGGTCACCCGTCAACTCCTGAAAGGTGTTGTCGGTGCTAAATGCCGGTTGCGCTGCGGTGGCAGCCGCAGCGGGTTTGTCATTGCTGCGCGTGGCACAGGCGGGCAGCAGTGTGACCGACGCCGATAGCATCGCGGCACATAACAGTTTCATTTTCATATTGGGACCTCCGTGAAAAAAAATTGATTTTTATCGGGACTGGGCCGCATCCATATGCGTGCGGAAAAAGCGCAGCATGTCGTGAACCGCTTCGCGCGCTTCCGGCAGCTGCAGC
>JBEVMI010000003.1:0-3288 GCA_040508685.1 Spongiibacteraceae bacterium | reverse complement strand
GGAAAACTCGCTGCGATTCACGTCAAAACATTATTTGCACAAGACGCGGCGGAGGTCGAAACGTTTCGGCTGACGGCGGCCGCGCAGCGGTTTAGTCAGCTCTGCGATGGTATTGGGGCACTCGGTCAGTTGGCAAAAATTCAGGGCGTATCGAAAATCGATTCCTTCGATGATCTGGTGCCACTGTTATTTCAACATACGGTTTACAAGTCGTATCCGACCAGTTTGCTGGATAAAGGCAATTTCCGTGCGCTCAATCGCTGGCTGCGCAATCTCACTACGCGTGAAATCGATAAGGTCGATCTGAGTCGTTGCACCAGTATTCGCGAATGGCTGGTTACATTGCAGGAGCAGACCGACGTGTATGCCATTCATACCACCGGCACCAGCGGAAAAATCTCGGTGTTGCCGCGCACCTTCGGCGAATCGCGCATCCTCGCGAATGCATTTATGGCGCGCTGGCAGGGCTTTGGCGCAGAGCGCGACGTCGTGCTTGATCCGACGAGTTCCGAAAAAATAATTCTCATAAGCCCCGGCTACCGCCACGGCTTTTACGCCGCGAATCGAACCCTCGATCAAATCGTTGCGCTGATCAGCGACGAAGCCCATACCGAGTGCATGTACGACGAAACACTCGACCCCGATGTACTAACCCTCGCTGGTCGTATCATGACGGCAGAAGCGAACGGCACTATTGGGCAGCTGAAAATTGCCGCCGCGATGCTGAAAAATTATCAACAAGTGCGGCAGCGCCGGGCCAGCAGTCACGACGAAGCGGAGCATTTTTTTGAAAGGGTTTTTAGCAAATACCAAGGTCGCGCGATAGTCGTTGGCACGGCTACGCCAAGTCTGTGGACCTGGGTGAATATCGGCTTGAAACGTGGCTTAAAAGGCATTTTTTCGCCCGACAGTCTGGTGGCGATTGGCGGCGGCACCAAAGGCGCGGCAATTCCCGCGAATTGGCGCGAGATTGCCGCCGAGGTGATCGGCGCACCCGTCAAGCAGGTCTACGGAATGTCGGAATTGTGTGGCGTAATGACGGCGTGTGATCACGGCAATTATCACGTCCCTCCGCAAATTATTCCGTTCGTGCTCGATCCCGAGTCGGGTAATGCATTACCTCGCAACGGTACGCAAACCGGTCGCGCCGCATTCTTCGATTTGGCAGTCAGCACCTATTGGGGCGGCTTTATCACCGGCGATCAGGCCACGATCCATTGGGACGGCGGCTGCGCCTGCGGACGTCGCGGTGCCTGGTTCGAGAGCGATATTCGCCGCTATTCTGAAGTCACCGGGCAGGACGACAAAATCACCTGCGCAGGCGTTCCCGATGCGCATTTGAAAGCGGTCGAATTTCTGAATCGCGCGGTTGGGGAGTTGCCGCAATGAGCCTGCGTGAGGGTATGGATTATGTCGAAGTCCCTTTCGTCATTCGCGGTGAAATTGTCGATAACTGCATACTGCAGTTCGACGGTCGCAAAGGTGGGATTTCTTTTACAACACCAGATATCCAGCGTTATCTGAATCAGCTCCTCGATCTCGATCCGGTAGCGATGGCGGAATTTCAGGAAGTGCGTATCGAAGAGGTTGCGCGTTTTCTCGATGAGGTCGGCTCGCGCCTTGATTTCGACAGCAATGCATATATGCAGGCCGCGTTCCGGCTTAGTGCGATTACCTCGGGGATGACGGCTTCGATTCTCGAAACAACCTATCGCAACTTCGGGCGGCGCTTTTTCGCGCGTGACAATGTGATCGAATATGTCGAGCAGCGAATCGGCGCGCAATATCTCGAAGGATGGGTTCCCACCAAGCTGCGCGACGGCACCACGTCGGCGATACGCGCGTTTGGCAGCCGTTGCGTGCATGTCATCGCCGGTAATAGTCCAGGCGTCGCTTTCAACACTATCTTGCGGTCGGCGGTCACCCGCTCCGACTCGATCATCAAGACGCCGTCGAATGATCCGCTGACAAGTGCTGCGATCCTGCAAACCATGATCGAAATAGACGCCAAACACCCGGTCACGCGACACCTCTCATCGGTTTACTGGAAGGGTGGCGACGAACGAATTGAAGCGCGGTTGTATCACCCTGATCACCTGGAAAAGGTTGTGGCCTGGGGTGGGTTCGATTCCATCAAACACATCACGCGTTATCTGCAGCCGGGGCTGGATCTGATCACGATGGATCCGAAACACAGCATTTCCGTGATCGGCGCCGACGTCTTTGCGAACGACGAAACCATGCGCGCGGTTGCACGGCGCGCCGCCTGCGATATGGGTGCCTACAACCAGGAGTTGTGCGCAAATGCCCGCGTTATTTATGTCGAATGCGATGCCGAAGATGACGCGCAGCGACAACAACTGGAGCGCTTCGGCAGTTACGTCTACGAATCACTGCAAGCCTTGCCGACGACATTGAGTACCGCCGCGAAATACGTGGTGCCTGCGTTGCAGGAAGAGCTTGAGGGGATGGCAATGTTCCCCGAGTTCTATTCGCTCTATCGCGATGACGATCGCAGCGGTGCGGTCATCGTCTCGAAGCTCGAGGACGTCGTCAGCTTCGCCGGTTTATTGGGCTGCCGCACGGCCAACATCGTGCCGGTCAATTCAATCGACGAAATCATTAAACGTGTAAATAGCTCCACGCAGACTGTGGGTGTCTATCCGGAAGCCCTGAAAGAAAGAATACGCAATGCGCTATCACTGCGAGGTGCTCAAATCATCATTAAATTGGGATACGTGGCGCGCATCAATGGCAACGGCCCCATGGACGGTATTGAGCCCGAGCGGCGCATGCTGAAATGGGTGGTCGATCAAAGCCAGGACGAGTCGCTGACGCCACCGTGGGAACCGCTGATGCCGTGGACCAACAGTGGGTGCGGTCAAACTCAACGATGAGGTATTAGATCATGCAAGGAGGATCGTCCTTCACGGGTGATCTGGATCTCTGGCAGGCATGGCTGGAGCGCCATCAGGCGGAATCGCTGCCTGTACCCAAGCCCAAGAGGCTCCCGCCGTGGTGGAAAAATAAAGCCGTCGCCAGCCTCACGGTGAAGTGGGTTGAATAGCTAAAGAAACTCGCATTTATTTCCTAACAAATTAAATGGCTGATCGCGATGTGGCGTGTGGAGCATCGCGAGGTTTTGTCGTCCTAGAGATTTACACCCGTGAAAAACTGCGTGGACGGACTCCCCTGTATCAAGTACCGCAAAGCCAGAGCGATCGGAATTACGACGGGTTCTGCGCTTATACCGTATGCATATCAAATTCGGTACAAAAGATATTGGAG
>JBEVMI010000476.1:0-6957 GCA_040508685.1 Spongiibacteraceae bacterium | reverse complement strand
CGTCCGCTTCGGCCCCGAAATTATCGACGTCACCACCTTTCGCGGCCGTCACAGCGCGCCCGATGCCGACGATGAAGATGCGCCGTCACAGACCCACTCGGCCCGAAGTGAAAGTGGCATGTTGCTACGCGACAACGTTTACGGTTCGCTGGAGGAGGATGCCGAGCGTCGTGACTTCACTGTCAACGCGCTCTACTACACCAGCGAAAATTTCGCGCTCTATGATTTCGCCAACGGCCTGGCGGATTTGAAAAGCCGCACCATTCGCATCATCGGCGATGCCGAAACCCGCTACCGCGAAGATCCCGTGCGGATGTTGCGCGCCATACGCTTCGCCGCCAAATTGAACTTCACGATCGAACCGAACACTGCGGCACCAATTTATCGCCTCGCTGACAGCCTGTGCGATGTATCGCCAGCCCGGATGTTCGACGAAGTACTCAAACTGCTCATGACCGGTGCCGGCGCAGATACATTGGCGCTGATGCAGGAGTTCGGACTATTTAACGCATTGTTCCGCGATAGCGCTCAAGCGCTTGGCGACGCCCCCTCTGGCGAGCAGTTGCTGCGGCTGGCACTGCGCAACACCGATCAACGCATCCAGCAACAAAAACCCGTGACACCAGCTTTCCTGTACGCCGCACTGTTGTGGCCGGCGCTGCAGCGCCGGTTTAACCAGCTGCAAAACGACGGCGTTCCCGAACCGCTGGCGATACAGCAGGCCGCGACCTGGGTGATTGAGCGGCAACTGCAAACCGTGGCCATTCCGCGGCGCTTTTCGCTGCCGATGCGGGAAATCTGGGAAATACAATGGCGTTTGCCGCGGCGGTCCGCACAGCGAGTGGCGAACCTGCTGGAAAATCCACGCTTGCGCGCCGCCTATGATTTTTTGCTGCTGCGCGAGGAATCAGGCGAAGTACTCGATGGCCTCGGCGACTGGTGGACTGAATTCATGGCCGCTGATGAAGGCCGCCGCGAACGCATGCTGAATGAACTCAACAGTCGCAGTAGCGTTGGCGGCAGTCCGCGCCGGCGGCGCAGTCGCGGCCGGCGCAGCGACCGCCCGGCCGAACCGGAAGCCGGCGCGTGACCCGCAGCTTTGTCGCGCTGGGCAGTAATCTCGAAGAGCCGCTCGCGCAGTTGCGCCAAGCGTTTTTGCATTTGCAGCGGCTGCCCCTGACAGAGCTACTCCGTTGCTCGCCGCTGTATCAAAATCCCGCGATCGGCCCCGGAGCACAGCCGGACTACCTCAACGCGGTCGTCGAGCTGTTTACCGAACTATCGCCACACGAGCTGCTTGCCGAGCTGCAACTCATCGAAACCCGGCAGGGTCGCCGCCGAGAACAACACTGGGGCGCGCGCACACTCGATCTCGATTTGCTGCTGTACGGCGATAACAACATCGACACCGCCGATTTGCAGGTGCCCCACCGGCGCATGCTGCAGCGCAATTTCGTGCTTTACCCGCTTTACGATATCGCGCCGGATTTACTGTTGCCGGATGGCAGCCCTCTACGGCGCCATTTAGACTCCTGCTCCAGCGCTGGACTCATTCAAACCCCGCTGGCCATTCAGGCCTGAAAACGACAGGAGCACGCGGTGTCCCAACCCGCTCACCGAGCCGATACCGAACCCTTATTACCGCCGCGCTTCATCGCCGTCGAAGGCCCTATCGGGGTCGGCAAAACCACACTCGCAAAACGGCTTGCCCATAGCTTCAATCATCTGCCGGTTCTCGAAAACGCCGAGCAAAACCCCTTCCTCGAACGTTTCTATCGCGACAGCCGCCAGCACGCACTGGCGACCCAGCTATTTTTTCTGTTTCAACGCGCCCAGCAGATCGGCGAACTCAAACAGGGGGATTTGTTTTCACCGGCGTGGGTTGCCGATTTCCTGATCGCAAAAGACCGCCTGTTTGCCAGACTGAATCTCGACGCCAACGAATACGCGCTCTATGACAAGGTCTATCAACAGACCGCTATCGACGCGCCAACGCCGGATCTAGTGGTCTATCTACAGGCACCCACCGACGTCCTGATGCAGCGTATCCAGCAGCGCGGTGTGCGTTATGAACAGCAGATCGAGCGCGGTTATCTTTAAAAAATAAACGCCGCTTACAGCGAATTTTTTCTGTATTACGATGACGCGCCACTGCTGATTATCAACGCATCACAGCTGGATCTGGCGCACGGCGAGCGCGACTACGAGCAGCTGGTGACCTATCTACTGGGTATCCGCAACGGCAGACACTATTTCAACCCCAGCCTGATCTGATCTAATCGCACCCCTGCATCTCACCAGCCCTCCATCGGGAGCGCATCATGGCAAAAGTCACTGTCACGCAATTGCAGGCGAAAAAAAATGCCGGCGAAAAGTTTTCCGTTCTGACCGCCTATGACGCCAGCTTCGCACGCGTTGCCGACGCGGCAGGCATCGAGGTGCTGCTGATCGGCGATTCGCTGGGCATGGTGTTGCAGGGTTACGACAGCACGCTGCCGGTCACCGTCGATCACATTGCCTACCACACCACTGCCGTCAGTCGCGGCAATCAGAATGCGCTGATCGTCGCCGACCTGCCCTTCGGCAGTTATTCAACCCCGGTACAGGCGCTCGACAACGCAGCCGGGCTGATGCGGGCTGGCGCCCATATGGTGAAGCTCGAAGGCGGCGCATGGCTGGCAGAAACCATTCATCTGCTGACCGAGCGCGGCATGCCGGTATGCGCGCATCTGGGACTGACTCCGCAGTCGGTGAATACGCTCGGCGGCTATAAGGTTCAGGGACGCCAGCCGGAAGCGGCACAACGTATTCTCGATGAGGCCCAGGCCGTGCAAGCAGCCGGAGCGAGTCTGCTGGTGGTCGAATGCGTGCCCAGCGCGCTCGGTCAACAATTGGCGCAGGCCCTGACGATACCCGTGATCGGTATCGGCGCCGGCCCCGGCACCGACGCGCAAGTGCTGGTCATGCACGACATGCTGGGGCTCAACCTCCGCCCACCAAAATTTGTCCGCAATTTCCTGACCGACGCCAGTGGCATCGCGCAGGCTTTCAGCAATTATCGGGAGGCAGTATTAACTGGAAAATTTCCCGCACCGGAGCATTGCTTCGAATAGGCGCAACTGGAGGCTATTGGTCCCGTTTGGCGCAGACCCGTTTCCAAAACTGCGAAAAGCTGCCTTTTTGTGATGCCAATCACCATTTTGTTGCTTCGTTTGGTAACAAATAGCCATGAAGAAATTGTTACCGAAACCGTTGCTCGCTCCCGAGGCTTGGGGCATACTCTGCCGCCACCGGCAAACTGCACAGAATATGTGCAACCGGATTTGGAATATCGGTTCGGAAATTTAAGGCCAGGCTCGAGACCCGCCTGCGCCAATGCCAACACCCATGGACGATTACAAAAATACGGGTAGCCGGGCTTCAACGACCTATCGCGGCTATTTATGGCAACTCAAGCGGGACGTTTGGTGATATGAAAACTGTCACGACCACTGCCGTACTACGTTCTGCACTGACCCCTGAAAAGCGGTCAGGCAAACGTATTGCTTTTGTCCCCACAATGGGCAATCTGCACGAAGGGCATCTCGACCTGGTGCGCCGCGCAAAAAAAATTGCCGAAGTTGTCGTCGTCAGCATTTTCGTGAACCCGCTGCAGTTCGGCGCCAACGAAGATCTTGATAAATACCCGCGCACGCTGGCCGCCGATAAAGAAAAGCTGTTCGGCGAAGGCGTGCAGTATTTGTTTCACCCGGGTGTAGAAGAGATTTACCCCGAAGGTATGGCAAACCATACCAGGATCAATGTGCCGGATATTTCCGACACGTTGTGCGGCGCCGCGCGCCCCGGTCATTTCACTGGTGTCGCTACCATCGTCACCAAACTGTTTCAGATCGTGCAGCCGGATGTCGCACTGTTCGGTGAAAAAGATTTTCAGCAATTGTCCGTGATCCGCAAAATGGTGACCGACCTGTGTATGCCGATCAATGTGATCGGCGTCAACACGACCCGCGCCGCCGATGGACTCGCGCTGAGTTCACGCAATGGATACCTGAGTGCCACCGAGCGCCAACAGGCACCCACTCTGCACCATGTATTACAGGAATGCCGCGAAGCCATCGCCTGTGGCTTCGACAGCTTCAAAGAGCTTGAGCAGCACGCAATCGACACGCTGCGTCATGCTGGCTTCCGCCCGGATTATGTCGCCGTACGCGATGCCGCCAGCTTGGGGTCGGTCACGATGCTTACCGAGCAGATCGTGATTTTGGCCGCGGCCTATCTCGGCCGCACACGCCTTATCGATAATGTAACTCTCAACCTCAATCCTGCGCACGACTGGGGCATGCTCGCCGCTGGCTGATCAACCCCGTCTGCCTCGCGTTCTCCATCGAGCTTTCTAATTCGAGGATAAGTCGCTATGCAATCCATTATGCTCAAAGCCAAACTTCACAAGGCGAAAGTCACACACGCCGTCCTCGAGTACGAAGGTTCGTGCGCGATCGATGGCCGCCTGCTGGATATGGCGGGCATCCGTGAATTTGAACAAATCCAGATTTACAACGTGACCAACGGCGAACGTTTCACCACCTACGCCATTCGCGGCGAAGACAACAGTGGCATTATTTCCGTCAACGGTGCCGCCGCCCACAAGGCCGGTGTCGGCGATACCATCATCATCGCCGTCTACGCGCAGTACAGCGATGCCGAACTCATCAACTTCAAACCACGCCTGATCTATATGAATGCCGACAACACCGTCAGCCACGCCGCCAATGCGCTGCCGCTGCAAGTCGCTTAAGTAAAAGCTTCACTGTTTCACCCCGGGGACCTCGTGGTCCCCGTTTTTTTGCCCGTGTTTTGCCTGCCATTCCGCAAAGCTATTGGCGCAGTTTCTCTGCTCCCGGTAAATGCGGTAGCTTATGTGCCCTCCGTCGCAAACAGTTTCAATAAAAGGGACGCACCATGTACGCCATCACGATCCATCCGGTACCGCCGGAGCTCGCCAAAACTGCCTTGATCGATAAAATGCGCTACGACGCCATGTACCGCGCATCCCTCGAACACCCGGAGCAATTCTGGGCCGAGCAGGCTAACGCGTTTCTGCAATGGGAACAGCCGTTCGGCAAAGTCCGCGAATTCAATTTTCACACCGGCGACGCACGCTGGTTTGATGGCGGCAAACTCAATGTCACAACCAACTGCCTCGACCGGCATCTGGCGACGCGCGGAGATCAGACCGCGTTTATCTGGGAAGGCGATGATCCGTCGCGCTCATCGAAAATCACCTATCGCCAAGTCCACGCTGCCGTCTGCCGCCTAGCCAATGTTCTGAAGCAGCGCGGCGTAAAAAAAGGCGATCGCGTCTGTATTTACATGCCGATGATTCCCGAAGCGACCTACGCCATGCTGGCCTGCGCGCGTATCGGCGCCGTACATTCGGTGGTGTTCGGTGGGTTTTCGCCAGAGGCATTGAAGGATCGTATTCTCGATTCTGATTGCCGCGTGCTGATCACCGCTGACGAAGGCCTGCGCGGCGGCAAAACGATTCCGCTCAAAAAAAATGCGGACACTGCACTGGAACATTGCCCGAATGTGCACACGTCCATCGTCGTGCAACACACCGGCGGCAGCGTCGCCTGGAAAAACGATCGCGATCTCTGGTATCACGAAGCCATCAAAACCGTAGCCGCGGAATGTCCACCGGCGTTGATGGATGCTGAAGACCCGCTGTTTATCCTTTACACCTCCGGCTCCACGGGCAAACCCAAAGGCGTGTTGCACACCACTGGCGGTTATCTGCTGATGGCGGCGATGACACATAAATACACGTTCGATTATCGTGATGGCGAGATCTTCTGGTGCAGCGCGGATGTCGGCTGGGTCACCGGCCACACCTACATCGTCTACGGCCCGCTGGCGAACGGTGCGACCTCACTGATCTTCGAAGGTATTCCGAATTATCCCGACGCCTCGCGCTTCTGGCAGGTCATCGACAAACATCAGGTCAATATTTTTTATACCGCGCCGACCGCATTGCGCGCATTGATGGGCCAGGGCAATAGCTTCGTTGAAAAAACTTCGCGCGCCTCATTGCGTTTGCTGGGTTCCGTCGGCGAGCCAATCAATCCCGAGGCGTGGGAGTGGTATTACCAGGTGGTCGGCGAATCGCGCTGCCCGATCGTCGATACCTGGTGGCAAACCGAAACCGGCGCACAGATGATCACACCGCTGCCCGGCGCCACCGATCTGAAACCGGGCTCGGCATCGCTGCCTTTTTTTGGCGTCGAACCGGCGCTGCTCGATAACGACGGCAAGGAAATCCACGGCGCCGGGGCGGGCAATCTGGTGATCAAAGCCTCATGGCCGAGTCAGATTCGCTCGGTATTCGGCGACCACCAGCGCATGACTGACACCTACTTCAAACCATTTCCCGGCTACTACACCACTGGCGACGGCGCCCGCCGCGATGAAGACGGTTATTACTGGATCACCGGTCGCGTCGACGACGTGCTCAATGTGTCCGGTCATCGCATGGGCACTGCCGAAGTCGAAAGCGCATTGGTTTTACATGACGCCGTCGCCGAAGCGGCCGTGGTCGGCTATCCGCACGACATCAAAGGCCAGGGCATTTATGCGTATGTGACCTTGATGAATGGCGTCGAGCCCAGCGAAACACTGCGCAAAGAGCTGCTGGATATCTGCACGAAAGAAATCGGCGCGATTGCCAAGCCCGACATAATTCAATGGGCGCCGGGGCTGCCAAAAACGCGATCGGGGAAAATCATGCGCCGTATCCTGCGCAAGATCGCGGCGAATGAACTGGAAAATCTCGGCGACACCTCGACGCTCGCTGATCCCGGTGTCGTGCAGCAGTTGATTGGAAATCGTTTGAAGCGGTAGGTGGTGCAAGGTGCCCGCCAGGCGAGTCCATGTGTTTTAAAAAATTTTCAGCGACCATCC
>JBEVMI010000475.1:0-9059 GCA_040508685.1 Spongiibacteraceae bacterium | reverse complement strand
GTGCGTTCTGCGGAACCGTGATTGATCTCGAGACCACGCGTATCTTTTTTTCCATCTACCGCATCGCGAATCGCCAAACCATACGAACGTGCGATATGGCCATCGGCATCCGATGCCACCGCGAGTTTGCCGGCGCAGTATTGCGGGTCCGCGGAGAAATCATTCAGGCGTTCGATATTGTCGAGCGAAACACCAACCACCGTCGCACCGGCAGCGGCGAACTGATCGATCTTCTGCGCAAAATCATGCGCCTGAATATTACACCCGCCGGTGTAGGCCTACGGATAGACATACACCACCACCGGACCTTTTTTCAGCGCACTTTTCAGATCGTAAGTGAACGGCTTGCCCGCCAGTGAAGCCTGGGTTTTAAATGCGGGCGCAGCTTCGCCTTCCCCAAGGGCGGCAAACACCGGTATCGCAATCACACTGGATAACACACAGCCAATCAATAAACGTTTCATGGTCGCCCCCCTTCTGAATGTCATGTATTCGCCGATATCGCCGGCGCCGCCTGGTTTACAGCCCTTTCGGCTTATATATCTCATGACAGGCCTTGCAATTTTTAGTCAGATCGCGCGCGGCGGCGGCAGCCTTTTCAAAATCGCCGGCATTGACGGCTGCCAGTGCCTGCATCGCGTGCTGCTTGCCCTCCTGCGCCAGTTTGACGCCGTCTTCCGCGTTACCCTTGCTGGCGAAATATTCTTCGGTCCACTGCAAACCCTGTTGAATAATCTCGATGCCTTCGATCGCGGCTTGCGCATTTTTTCCGGCGATATCCGGCTCCAGGGTTTTGTTGGTGTCATCCATGGTTTTCATGAGGTCTTCGTCAAAATCGCTCAAATCGATTTCCGCCCAAACTACGCTGGCGGTGAGCAGGGCCACAATCAGGCCGGCTCCGATAAACTGGTTGCGCATGTGCAAATGGGCCCTCTGGCCAAATTAAAGAAACCCGCGACGTCTCCGCTGCGGGAATTTCTTCGCGACGCCGTTGATCAGGCGAGCAGTTCGTGTACCACATCGCCGTAGACCACGGTTGGGCGTTCGGCGCGACCGTGATTCAGGAATGTCGTTTTCAGGTGATCCAGGCCCATCAGATGCAGCACGGTGGCGTGCAGGTCGTAGGTATCGACTTTTTTGCCGACCGACTGCAAGCCGATTTCGTCGGTGAGACCAAACGACGTACCCGCCTTGACGCCGGCACCGGCCATCCATTGCGAATAACCCCACGGGTTATGGTCGCGACCGGACCCGCTCTGGCCGTAGGAGGTGCGGCCAAACTCTGAAGTCCACACCACCAGCGTCGACTCGAGCAAGCCGCGCGATTGCAGATCCGCGAGCAGGCCGGCGATAGGCTTGTCGATCGCACGCGCATGCGCAGCGTGGTTCAGCTCGAGATCCTGATGCGCATCCCAGTCGCGGTTGTCGCCGGCGATATCGAGCGTGCCCGATACGACCTGAACAAAACGCACACCGCGTTCGACCAGGCGTCGCGCACGCAGCATGTTGGTGCCGTAATCCTTGGTGGCTTCCTCATTGATGCCGTACAGATCTTTGGTCGCGGCAGTTTCCTTGCTGAAATCGACGGCTTCCGGCGCCGTGGTTTCCATGCGATACGCCAATTCGTAGGAGCGGATGCGCGCCTGCAATTCGGTGTCTTGCGGATAACGCGCACCGCGCTGTTCATTCAACTTGCGCAGCAAATCAAAATTGCTGCGCTGCTGGGCTGCGCTGATCAACTCCGGACGATCGAGATGGAGGATGGGCGATTCACCGGCGCGGAATGCCGTGCCCTGATATACCGCCGGCAAAAAGCCCGACGCCCAGTTCACACCGCCACCGCGCGGCTCGCGCTTTCCGGCATACAACACCACGTACGGCGGCAGATCCGGATTGGCGGAACCGAGCGCATAAGCCACCCACGCACCCAGGGTCGGCCGTCCCGGATTCAAATCGCCAGTGTTCAATTTCATGATCGAAATATCGTGTGTTGCGCCGATCGTGGTGCTCGAACGAATAAACGCCATCTTGTCCGCGTGCTGACCGAGGTTCGGCAACAGGTCGGAAAAATAGGCGCCGCTGTCGCCGTATTGTTTCCACTCGCGCTTCGACGCAAACAATTTGCCGACACCGCCCTGCGTACTGGTTTTAATGCCTTTCAAAAACGATGGCGGCACATCCTGACCGGACAGCTTGATCAGATCGGGCTTGTAGTCGAACAGATCGAGCGTGCTGGGTGCGCCGCTCATGTGCAGCCAGATCACCGATTTCGCCTTGGCTGGAAAATGCGGCTGCTTCGGCGCCAGCGGATCGACCAGCTCGGCGGCCCAGGCCGAACCGAACCCGCTCAAATTGCCGGGCAGTGAGCTCGCCAGCGCCAGCCCTCCCAATCCGTAGCCCGCAGTCTTCAAAATATCGCGGCGTGATTTCATGTTTGCGTTTCCCTCATTTAATAAGTTTTGCACTACGTAATATTCAATCTGGATCGCCCAGCCGCGTGTTGCGACCAGGCACTGGCAATTTCTTAATTCCGGTAAGCGAACTCGTTTGAATTGGCAACCGTGTGTACGAGATCGACAAAGGCGGAGGCGCGAATCGGATCCAGACCTTTCGTCTCTTTAAGGCCGGTTGGCACCGCGATTGCGAACTTGCCGTCTTGCACTCCGGCAGCGAAACGCCCCCTGATCTCGACTTCCTGCCCGGCGAGGAATTTCTCCAGTTGCGCCCGCTCGCTGCGATCCGGCTTGCGTGCGAACAGAATTTCGTAGAGACGATCCAGCTCAGCACCGGGGTCGCTGCCCGCCTCGGCAATCACGCGGCCAGCCAGTGCCTGCGACCACTGGAACACCAACTCGCTATTGGCCAGCGCCAGCGCCTGCAACGGCGTCGTGGTGACGCTGCGTTTGCTGTGCACCTGCTGCGGCGACGCCATATCAAACGTATCGAGCAGCGGGTAGGCCACACTGCGGCGCGTAAACACATACAGGCTGCGGCGGTTGTGATCGGCGGGATCTTTCGACACCGTCCACGCCGGACCCGCGTTCAGGTTCTTCGGCACCGGCGGGAATACGCTGGGACCGCCGACGGTATCGTTGAGTTGACCCGAAGCCACCAGCAGCGAATCGCGAATCTGCTCGGCATCCAGGCGTTTGCGCGGGAACACGGCAAGCAGCTGATTGTCCGGATCGGCCTTGAACGCATCCTCGCGATGATCCGACGACTGCCGGTAAACGCTCGACAGCAGAATCTGGCGATGCAGTCTTTTTACACCCCAGCCTTCCTTGACGAAGTTATCGGCGAGGTAATCCAGCAACTCCGGATTGGTCGGCTTCTCCCCGGCCTTGCCGAAATCGCTGACCGTGCTGACGATGCCCTTGCCGAAATATTCGTTCCAGACGCGATTGACGAAAACGCGCGCCGTGAGCGGGTTGGTCGGACTGGCAATCCAGTTCGCCAGCGCAGTGCGGCGGCCCGACGAAATCGCGGTAGCGTTGATCACCGGCGTTGCGTTCCTGGCAAACGCGGCAGGGAAACCGGGCTGCACTTCTTCCAGCGGACGCTCGTGATCGCCGCCGAAAAACAGGAAGGTCTGCGGTGCTTGCGGATGACCGAGCTCGGTCATCGCCGTGATCCTGTCCGACCCCTTCTCCGGTTTGAGGCTGTCGAATTTTTTCAACTCCTCCGTCAACGTCTTGTAGCGTTCGTATTTGCCGACGTACGCCGGGTTATATAACTTGCTGTCCTTTTGCAGTGCGGCCGTTTCGAGGTACTCGCCCAGATCTTCCTCGCGCGTCACGTTTTCGAGACGGTGATTGATCCAGCGGTCGTGCGGCGTCCAGTCTTTCTCTGCCTTGAAGATGGAGACGCGACTGTCGGTCAGATAACGTTCCTTGTGATATTGCAGCGCCGGCTCTTTCACCGCCGCGAGAATCGCGCTGCGTTCTTCGCGCAGGGATTTGGTGGCGGCCTCCCATTTCGCCTGTGCTTTCTGGAATTCGATTTCCTGCTGGCCAACCACAGCGGGAATATCGTTGAGCTCGGCCGTGTTCGCGAAAAACGACTGCAGCTGGAAATATTCCTTCGCGGAGATCTTGTCGATCTTGTGATCGTGGCAACGCGCGCACGCCACCGTTTGCGCGAGAAACACTTCGCCGACGGTATCAGTCATGTCGGTGGTGATCTGGTATTTGCGCTGCACCAGATCGCGCGAATTGTAGTTGTCGGGATAACCGGCGAGGAATCCGGTAGCCACGATCACATCCTTGTTGCCGGGCGCAATTTCATCGCCGGCCAGTTGCTCCTTGACGAACTGGTCGTAAGGTTTGTCATGGTTGAATGAGTCGATGACATAGTCGCGATAACGCCACATGTTCGGACGCGTAATGTCGTTCTGGAAACCGCTGCTATCGGCGTAACGCGCCAGATCAAGCCAGCGTCGCGCCTGGCGTTCGCCGTAATGCGGCGAGCTCAGCAAACGATCGACCAGCTTTTCGTAGGCATCGGGCGATTTATCGGCAACAAAAGCCTCGACCTCCTGCGGCGTCGGAATCACGCCCCACACGTCGAGCGTGGCGCGACGAATGAACGCACCGCGATCCGCATCCGGCGAAGGCTTGAGATTTTTCTGTTCGAGCTTCGCCAGCACGAAGGCGTCGATCGGCTCGCGCACCCACTTCGCCTGTTTCACCGTCGGCACTGTCTGCTCCTGTACCGGCTGGTATGACCACCAGGGCTTCAGCGCGAGTTTTGCCGGCGGCGCTTTCGCGGCCGTTGTCGCCGATTTTTCTGCGGCCGTCGCATTGACGTCCGTGACCGCCGAAATATCAGCGGCAAAAGCCGTTGCGGCGCTTAAGCCCAACAACACGGCCAGATTGATTTGCTTCGCTCTCTTTTTCATCGATCGTTTCCCAGCATCAAAGATCTTGCTATCCCAACCACATCCGTCAGCGCACACCGTTTGGCAACGATGTCTTGATGATCCGCAGCGTCATTCAGTTACAGCTCAGAGCAACTAGTGCGCCAACTGAAAGCGCAGTTGCGGAACCTTTTGCAACCATCGCACCTGCAACAGTTAACGTCTTGTTAAAAATAGTTTTTATATAAAAAATAAATTTCACGACACCTCTTTAAATTTCGACTCGGCGCAAGCTCTATTAGCAAATGGTGAAATAGCAGCAGGGGCGAAATCACCATGTGTTGATGGGACAACAGTATGCAAACAGGATATTGATGGCTATACCCGCTAAACGACAAACACTGCACGGCGCGAAATTCTTGTTTGAAAAAACGAACGGGTGAACGTTGCGCCAGCGCAACAGCGATGCGATGCAAGAACAAGCGGGGAATTCACTGCGCCATCAATCCGATGGATGACAACTCAGCGGGACTGAAATTTGGCAGAGCTGCAAATTTAGTAGGAAAGGTCGGCGACCGGCAAAGGTGCGCTGTTCACGAGCCACGCCAGCAATGTCACCAGCGCGATTACCAGCACTGCCGCGAGTCCGGCGCGCGACGAATGAATGCCGTCAAAGTCGGAAAGTTTGTGTTTGGGTTTACGCCCGGTGATCATCGCGCGCACCAGCCGTTCGCGCTTGAACAGGTAATGCGCCAGCACAGCGAGTATGTGCAGACCGATCGCGCCGGCGATCCAGTAAAACAGCTGCCGATGCAACGAGGTCAATTGCAGGCTCAGTTCGTTGCTGGCATACGCATACAGCGGCCCGACGTTAAAAATTTCATCGTTGCCAAACAGGCCAAACAACGCCTGTGCAAACAAAGTCAGCAACAGCACGATCACCATGACCGCACCAAGCGGATTGTGACCGGCAAAATGCGGCTCGCGCCCACGCAACCAGTCGCGCCCATAACGCAGTGTCGTTACCGGTCCGCGCACAAAATTCCAGAATCGCGCGTGCCGGGTACCGACCAATCCCCACAGCAGACGAAATGTCACCAGTACCAGCACTACATAGCCGGACCAGACGTGATACTTGAAATAGCTGATACCGAGCCAGTGCGTCACATAAGCCACCGCAACTGCCAGCACCAGAGTCCAGTGAAAAATCCGCACCGGCAGATCCCAAACCAGACGCTGCTCAACCGCTGCAGGCTGTTTGGAGTTTTCGGTGTTGGCCATTATTTCTTCCACTGACAGGTCTACTGGCTATAGGACTACTGGCTACAGATACTGACTATCGGCGATCTACTTGGTGCGGTAGTTGTCGTGACAGGTTTTGCAGTCCTGCGCCACTGCCGTTGCCGCGGCCTTGAATGCATCGCTGGTCGAACTTTCACGCACCGCGACCTGCGCCAGTGCCGCGCTGTGTTCGCGAAACTCTTTCAGCTTCTTGTCGAAATCGGCGCGATTGCTCCATGCTTCCGGCTTGGTACGCGTACCCGGCTCACCGACATTGGAGACATCGGGGAACGTTTCCGGCAACAGCTCCGCCAGAAACGCAACGCGCGCCGTGCGCTTGCGAATCTGCTCGGCGTCATAAGGCGTACGCCCCTGCAGCGTATCGCCCACCGGCTTGAAGTTCTGCCCAATCAATACGAACGCTGCCTTGCGCGCCTCGATGGCCTGCTTGGACGGCGATGGTGCCGGCGCAGCTGTTTGTGCGTACACGCGCTGCACAGCCGCAGTCGCAATTAATCCCGCTAAAAAAAACACAGGCGCCGCGCGGCGGCCTGTGTACAACGTTTTACCCATGAACCCACTTTCCCCATTTGTTGCATCAGTACCTGTTACGAACTAACTGTTGCGAATACCCATACACACGGCTTACCCGCCGGTCGTCGCGCGGCAGATAAACCGGTTTCGACACATATCCGAATTGCAACTAGCAAGCCAAATGCACACAGCAGTGAATAACCGCGAATTACGACGGCTATCGCCACCCGCATTTGAAAAAAGTTGTTGGAGCAGCAACACCCCATGGACAGCACGTGTTGTTGCACCATCAGATATGCGGCATCGACGCTAATCCACATCGAAGTTTTCAGCCATATTTCCGGATTTTTTGTATGGCATAAGTTCTGCATCGCGCAGTGATCCCATATGGGATCAATTGACGTCGCGAGTCGAATCGCCGTCTCTATCAAAAGCCGCCTATTAAAAGCATCTACCCAGAATCCTCTATCAGGAAGTCATGTATGAATTTTAGAAAGATCGTTATCGGCTGCTGCGCGCTGCTGGCGGTGCAAGGTGCAATTGCCCAAACCAAACCCGACGACCGCATCAAGGTGCGGCAGGCAGCATTTACCGTGATCGCCGCCAATATCGGAAAAATCAAAACCAATCTCGACGGCGAATACAACAAGGATGATGTACTGAAATCGATTGCAGTCATTCAATCGCTGGCACATACCAACGTCGCGTCGTGGTTCCCCGCAGGCACCGACAAGGGCATCGGCATCCGCGAAACACAGGTGAGGACAGAACTCTTCGATCCGGCCAATGCAAAAAAAATCGACGAAGCGAGTCGCAACTTCGATGAGCAGGCCAATCAGTTCGCCATCGTCGCCGAGCTCGGCGCCAAAAACGCGGTGCAGGCCCAATTCGGAAAATTGCGCGCCACCTGCCAGGGCTGCCATGACAATTTCCGCGTCGATTCCACCACTGCAGCTGCACCGGCGAAATAGAAAAACTCACAAGGATGCAAGATGGCACCACCGTTAAACCGGTGTCGCCATGCCATCCGCTCGAATTCGGATCAACAACAGGTCGACCAATCGCTGCACGTGCTCGCGCAATTCGGGCACGGCGGTCGCCTCCCAAAATTGCGCCTTGAGCAACGGCCCGACATAAAACAACACGTTGGAAGCAGTGCCGTTCGCAGCAATTGGGGCGTAGTTGTCATCCAGCAATAACCCCAGGCCGTGAGCATCGGACTGGATCAGGCCCCGCGCCTGCAGTGCTTGCAGTAATGGAGCGCTGCTGCGGCGGATGTTGCTGCTCATGCCGGTGCAATTGATCACGGTCCCCACACGCAATACCGCATTTTGGCCACGAGATTTTCGCGGCAGGAAATGGATATCGACCGTATCTGCGGTCGCACGAATTTCTGCAATGCGCCCCGCGTGGATTTGCAGAGCCCCCAACCGCAACATGGCGGACAGCTCCGTCGCGACCGATGGCGGCAGCCGATGCCGAAACACCTCCCAGTACGCCTGACAATGACGCAGGAAACGCGCGCGTTCGCCGCGGTGAAGTTTGTGCCACAACTGCGCGGTCAGCGGCCGCAACGCCACCATGACATCGCGCCAGTCGGTGCCGCTTTTGTTCACCTCGGCGACGTAACGCCGCAGTATATGCAGCGTGGCCCGCGTGCCGATGGCTGTATCGTCAAGCGCGGCGGGCAATGCAATGTGCAAGGGATGGTGCGAAGCACGATGCGCAATCGGCAGCAGGCCATGACGCGACAGCGCGTGTATCGGCTGCAGAAATCCGCGCTGGCGCAGGCTGATCACAATATCCACCGCGGTCAGGCCGGTGCCGACCAGCAGCACCGGATAACGCGCATCGATACGATCCAGCGCACACGACAACCACGGGTCGGCGATATAACGCAGGTCGGAAAAAAATTCGCCGCCCGCTGCGATCTCAGGGTTGCGCATGCCCGCGACGCCCGACGCCAAAATCACATAGTTGGCCGCCACCATGTTTCCGCCTTCCAAGGTAATGCGGGCGGCATTGCTGGGCGTATTTTCGATATCGACTGCCTGATCATGTACGCGCAGGAGTTCGTGGCGTCCCGCGCTGTCGCGCTCGGCATTGTCGAGCAGCCAATGCAGATACTCGCCGTAACGTCGGCGCGGCGCGAAATAACCGCCGTCGATTTCCGGGTGAGTCCGTTGCAGATAATTCAGAAAATGTGCGTCATCATCGGCCAGCGGACTCATGCGCCCTGCCGGCACGTTGAGCAGATGGCAGTCCTGCGCCGTGCCGTAAGCAACGCCCCGTCCGATGGGCTGATGGCGTTCGATCAAAACCACGCGCAAATTTTGATCGGACGGTTTACGCAACAACTGAACGGCAGCCAACGTGCCGCAAAATCCGC
>JBEVMI010000452.1:0-7548 GCA_040508685.1 Spongiibacteraceae bacterium | reverse complement strand
TTCCAATTTTAAGCCCCCAGCCAGTACACAGCCAAAACAAGGTCTTCTACCGCAGTTTCGGCGCGTATAACCCTCAAGAAGGACTCAGGAATTTCGGGTTTTCCACAGATATCGGTCGCACTAATAACTACATACATAAGAACTTCATTAACTCATCGAATACATATCTATTAATTTCTAATATTTAAAAGCCGGTCTTTCATCAAAAACCATTGATTAAAAAATCAACAAACAATTTGCGACCCTGCGGGGCTGCCGTATAATCCGCAGCCCTCCCAGCCAGCCCCCACCGGCCGACTTTTTTTCACCCCTGGAGCGCGACCGTGGATTACCCGGAACGTTTTGATGTCATCGTCATCGGCGGCGGCCATGCCGGCACCGAGGCCTGCCTGGCCGCGGCGCGCATGGGCTGCAACACGCTGCTGCTGACCCACAACATCGAAACCCTGGGCCAGATGTCCTGCAATCCTGCCATTGGCGGCATCGGCAAAAGCCATCTGGTCAAGGAAGTCGACGCCCTCGGCGGGGCGATGGCCCGCGCGACCGATCGCGGCGGCATCCAGTTCCGGGTGCTCAATGCCCGCAAAGGTCCGGCGGTGCGGGCCACCCGTGCCCAGGCCGACCGTGTGTTGTACAAGGCTGCGATCCGCGAAATCCTGGAAAACCAGCCCAATCTGCAGATTTTTCAACAGGCGGTCGACGATCTGATCGTACAGGGCGACCGGGTGTTAGGCGCCATCACGCAAACGGGTATCCGCTTTCTGGCGCCGACCGTGGTGTTGTGTACGGGCACTTTCCTCGGCGGCAAAATTCACGTCGGTCTCGAAAATCACGCGGGTGGTCGCGCCGGCGATCCGCCGGCGATTGCGCTGGCGCAACGACTGCGCGAATTGCCGCTACGCGTCGACCGTTTGAAAACCGGCACGCCACCGCGCATCGATGCGCGTTCGGTCAATTTCGCCGAGCTCGAACAGCAGTGGGGCGACACACCGATTCCGGTCATGAGTTTTATCGGTTCGGCTGCCGAACATCCGCAACAGGTCTGCTGCTGGGTCACCCACACCAACGAACGCACGCATGAAATCATTCGCGGCGGCCTCGACCGCTCGCCGATGTATACCGGCGTCATCGAAGGTATCGGCCCGCGTTATTGCCCGTCGGTCGAAGATAAAATTCACCGCTTCGCGGATAAACATTCGCACCAGATTTTTATCGAACCGGAAGGCCTGACCACGCACGAGCTGTATCCGAACGGCATCTCGACGAGTCTGCCGTTCGACGTGCAATTTAATCTGGTGCGTTCGATCAAGGGTTTTGAAAACGCACAGATCACGCGTCCCGGTTACGCCATCGAATACGATTTTTTCGATCCGCGCGATCTGAAACATTCGCTCGAAACCAAAGTCATCGAGGGATTGTTTTTCGCCGGACAAATCAACGGCACTACCGGTTACGAAGAGGCGGCTGCACAAGGGTTGCTCGCGGGCATCAACGCCGCGCGCAAAGCCAAAGAGTTGGAAGCGTGGACTCCGCGGCGGGACGAAGCCTACATCGGCGTGCTGGTCGACGATCTGATCACGCTCGGTACGCGCGAGCCTTATCGCATGTTCACGTCGCGTGCCGAATATCGTTTGCTGCTGCGTGAAGACAACGCCGATTTGCGTTTGACCGAACACGGCCGCGCGCTGGGTTTGATCGACGACGAACGCTGGTCGCGGTTCGCGGCGAAACGCGACGGCATCGAACGCGAAAACCAACGCCTTGCCACCACCTGGATTCAACCGCACACACCGGCTGGCGAACAAGTTGCGCAATTGCTCGAACAACCGCTCGCGCACGAATACAGCCTGCTGGATTTATTGCGGCGGCCGCAATTGAGTTACACCGATATCGCCGCGCTGAAAGGCGAAGCCGTGGCCGATGTACAGGTTGCGGAGCAGGTGGAGATTCAGGCGAAGTATGCCGGTTATATCGATCGCCAGGCCGATGAAATTCAAAAACTGCGGCAGAGCGAAAATACGCGCCTGCCGATGGATTTTGATTTTAATGTGATCGAAGGCCTCTCGAATGAAATCAAACACAAATTGTCGACGGCAAAACCCGAAACGCTGGGACAGGCCTCGCGTATTCCCGGCGTGACTCCGGCGGCGATTTCGCTGTTGCTGATCTATCTGAAAAAACGCGGCCTGCTCGATCGCAAAAGTGCGTGATCCGGAGCGCAGGATAAAAACCGTGGATAACAACGTGTCCGACCCGCAGGTGTTGCGCGCGCAGTTGCAGCGCGGTCTTGCCACGCTGGCGCTAACGCTGCCGGGTTCTGTTGTCGAACAACTGCTGCAATACCTGGCGCTGCTGGCAAAGTGGAATCGCGCCTACAACCTGACCGCGGTGCGCGACATCGAACAGATGGTGTCGCGGCATCTGCTCGACAGCCTAGCGGTATTGCCCTTTATCCAAGGTAAAAAACTTCAAGCTGAAGGTCTTCGAGATAAAGGGATCGGCAGTGAAAAATTCGCTGATGTCGGCACCGGCGCCGGACTGCCGGGCCTGGTGTTGGCGATCGCGGCGCCGCATCAACAATTTGATTTGTTCGACAGCAACGGCAAGAAAATACGCTTCGTCAAACAGGCGATTGGCGAATTGAAATTGGCCAATGTCACGGCGTTTCAGAGTCGCATCGAACAATGGCAGCCGGATTCAGGTTATGACGCGGTGCTGTCGCGTGCATTTGCATCCCTTTCGGAAATGGCGGCGCTGTGTGAACATCTGCTGGCGCCGGGTGGTCGTTTGCTGGCGATGAAAGGTAACTATCCCGACGACGAAATCGCCGCGTTGCCGCCGCACTGGCAGTTACAGGCCGCGCACGCGCTGCAGGTACCGGATGAACCCGGTCAGCGTCATTTGATTATTCTCAGTCGCCGCCAGTGAGCGACGGCGAGTCCCGGAGAGACTACGACGTGGGCAAAATTTTCGCAGTGACGAACCAGAAAGGTGGCGTGGGCAAAACCACCACCTGCGTTAATCTGGCCGCGTCGCTGGTGGCGACGCGCAAAAAAGTCCTGCTGATCGATATCGATCCGCAGGGCAACGCGACCATGGGCAGCGGCATCGATAAAAATGCCGTCGAAAACAGTGTCTACGATGTGTTGGTGCACCGTCTGCCGGTCGCTACCGTCGCCATCCGTTCCGAAAGCGCCGGTTACGATGTGTTGCCTGCCAACGCCGATCTGACCGCCGCCGAAATCGAATTGCTCGATCAGGATCAACGCGAATTTCGATTGCGCGATGCCCTCGCCATCGAGCGCACGGAATACGACTACATCATCATCGACTGCCCGCCGTCGCTGAACATGCTCACCGTCAATGCCCTCGCTGCGGCCGATGGCGTCATCATTCCGATGCAGTGCGAGTACTACGCACTCGAGGGTTTGACCGCGCTGCTCGACACGGTGCAACGCGTCCAGCAGGGCATCAATCCACAGCTGCAGATCGAAGGTCTGCTGCGCACCATGTACGATCCGCGCAACAGCCTCACCAACGATGTGTCTGCACAATTGTCGACCCATTTCGGCGATCGGGTTTATCGCACGGTGATCCCGCGCAATGTGCGACTCGCCGAAGCGCCGAGTTTTGGCATGCCGGTATTGGCGTATGACAAACACTCGAAGGGCGCACTGGCCTATCTGGCGCTGGCCGGGGAAATGTTGCGTCGCAGCGAAGCCGCCGCCGTTGTCGACGAACAGCCGATGAACGTATAAATTTTTGCGCCGCCGTTTTGCCGGCGCGTGATGTATCAGCACTCTAGTCGGAACACAGCCGAGTATTTATCAGAATGAAAAAACGGGGATTGGGGCGCGGCCTCGACGCACTGCTCGGCAGCCACCAGGCGGCGAAACAAACGGCTGAAGCCCACTTGGTACCAAGTGATCCGGCCGGTGCGGACATGCGCGAAATCCCCATTGAATTTTTACAACGCGGTAAATATCAACCGCGTCGCGACATGAATCAGGAGGCGCTCGAAGAACTCGCCAATTCGATTCGCGCGCAGGGTCTGATGCAGCCGATCGTGGTGCGGCCGATCGGCATCGACAAGTTCGAAATCATCGCCGGCGAACGCCGCTGGCGCGCGGCGCAACTCGCCAGCCTGGATAAAGTACCGGTCGTGATTCGCGACGTCGGCGACGATGCGGCGATCGCGATGGCGCTGATCGAAAATATCCAGCGTGAAGACCTCAACCCGATGGAAGAGGCGATCGCACTGGCGCGCCTGCAACAGGAATTTGAACTGACCCATCAGCAGATTGCAGACGCAGTCGGCAAATCGCGGGCGACGGTCACCAACTTGCTGCGGTTGATGTCGTTGCGCGACGAAGTGCAGCGCCTGCTCGAACACGGCGATCTGGAAATGGGTCACGCGCGTGCGCTGCTGAGCCTGCCACCGGAACAACAGGTCAGCACCGCACAAACGGTGGTGAGCAAGGGCCTGTCGGTGCGGCAGACGGAAGCGCTGGTGCGGACGCTGCAGGAAAACCTATCGAAGCCGAAAACGGCACCGGCGCGGGTCGATCCCGATATCAAACGCCTGCAGGAAGAGTTGTCGGAAAAAATTGGTGCCGTGGTTGCGATTCAACACGGCCCCAAAGGCAAGGGCAAGCTGGTGCTGAATTACAACAGCCTCGACGAGCTCGAAGGCATCCTGGCGCATATTCGTTAAGCGACGAATTACGCGTCGGCGCGCAAAAATTTTTCATACCAGATCCATCCGTTTTTCAGTTTGCTGCGCTACACCATCTGGTAGCGCAAATGGACTGCGCCACCAGATGGTGTGGAGGCGCGATATCCAGCGCGGCCGAATCGTTAAAAAGTTCGCTGCAGCGCGGCGCTGGCTGCAACCATGGGCGGTACGGCCAACGACAAAGCGGTTGAAGCAAATTTGCGATATCCATATAATCGCGCCCGCTTTGCGCCATCGACGAGTGTGAGCTGCAGCAACGAGGCTGGCTTGGCAAGTCCACCAAAACATTCGCCCTTTTTGTGTTGATAGTGAGGGCGCTGATGATAGGGGGACTGCACATGGGTGTAACACCGGAGCGTCCACATACCGGTGCTGCCGTCGCCAAACCGCCGCTGTGGAAGCTCTACACGCTCCAGACGGGAATACTGCTGGTGATTTGCACCGGCCTGCTGTGGATCGATACGATCACGGCGTATTCCGTTTTGCTGGGCGGCCTCATCTCGATAGCACCGAACAGTTATTTCGCCCGCCAGGTATTCCGCTATCGCGGTGCCGCGGCGGCACGTCACATTGCCCGTGCGTTTTATCAGGGGGAAACGGGCAAGTTTTTGCTGACGGCGACGGCTTTTGCCGTTGTGTTTGCCACGGTTAAACCACTGGACATAGTTGCCTTCTGGGGCGCTTATGTTGCGGCTGCGCTGAGTCACTGGTTGGTGGCGGCGTATATCGGTGGTTTCCGACGCCCTGCCCCGGGGCCCGAAACCCGCACATAGCTCAATGACCGTACACCGTTGTCCGTACACAGTTAGGTAGCGCGAGATAGAACATGGCAGGGGAATCCCAAACCACCACCGGTTACATCCAGCATCACCTCACTAACCTGACCTATGGCAAGTTGCCGGCGGGTTACGAGCGTCTGGATCACCACGGTCACGTCAGTGAAACGCTGGCGGCTGATACGTGGACGATGGCGCACAGCAGCGAAGAAGCCAAAGACATGGGTTTCATGGCGGTGCACGTCGACTCGATGGCCTGGTCGATCGGCCTCGGCGCTCTGTTCTGTTTCCTGTTCTGGCTGGTGGCGCGCAAAACCCACAGCGGGGTTCCGCGCGGCCTGCAAAACGGTGTCGAAATGGTCGTCGAATTTATCGACGGCACGGTCAAGGACAGCTTCCAGCATAAAAATCCCGTGATCGCGCCGATGGCGCTGACCATTTTCATGTGGATTTTCCTGATGAACACGATGGACCTGTTGCCGGTCGACTGGCTGCCGCAGATCGCCGCCTGGGTTACCGGCAATCCGCATCAGTTCTTCAAAGTGGTGCCAACCACCGATCCCAATGTCACTGTCGGCATGAGCATGACCGTATTCCTGCTGATCATTGTCTTCAGCATCGCGAAAAAAGGTCTGATCGGGTTCATCAAGGAACTGACGTTCCACCCGTTCCACCCGTCTTTCCACGGCATCGGTATCCTGTTTGCACCGATCCTGATCTGCATCAACTTCGCACTCGAAACGATTGCGCTGATTTCCAAACCGATTTCGCTCGGCCTGCGGTTGTTCGGAAACATGTACGCCGGTGAAATGATTTTTATCCTGATCGCCGTGCTGTTTGGCGCAGGTCTGTTCCTCGGCATCTTTGCCGGTGTGTTGCAGTGGGCGTGGGCGGTATTCCACATCCTCGTCATCACGTTGCAAGCCTTCGTGTTCATGGTCCTGACCATCGTCTACATGTCGATGGCGCACCAGGTCGAAGACGAAGATCAATTCAATCATTGAGTTTTGTTCCACTTCACTTGATCTAACTTGGGAGATCTTAAAATGGGTTTGGCTCTGATCGCTGTTGCGCTGTTGATTGGTCTGGGTGCGCTGGGTACCGCTATTGGCTTCGCGCTGTTGGGCGGCAAACTGCTCGAAGGTTCTGCACGTCAGCCTGAACTGGCGCCAATGCTCCAAGGCAAAATGTTCCTGATCGCCGGTCTGCTCGACGCCGTGCCGATGATCGGTGTTGGTATCGGCATGTACGTGCTGTTCGTTGTCGTTCCGACCCTGACTGGCGCTTAATTTCGTTGACTGGCGTCCCTGTGGACGTTGTTTCAACCGGGTTAGGCAAACTCTTAGAGCAGAGGTAATGGCGTGAACATCAATCTCACCCTTATCGGCCAGTCCATCGCGTTTTTGTTTTTCTGGTGGTTCTGTCAGGCGTTCGTGTGGAAATTTATCCGCGCGGCGATGACTGAACGCGAGAAGAAAATTGCGGATGGTCTTGAGGCCGCTGATCGCGCTGGTCGCGATCTCGAGCTGGCGCAAGAAAAGGCCGCACAGCAACTTCGTCAGGCCAAGGAAGAAGCCGCCGGCATCGTTGACGCCGCCAACAAGCGCGCCAACCAGATCGTCGACGAAGCCAAGGACAAGGCCCGCGAGGAAGCTGGCCGCATCAAGGCTGCTGCCGAGGCTGAAGTGGCGCTGGAAATGAATCGTGCCAAGGAGACGCTGCGCAAGCAGGTTTCCGTGCTGGCACTGGCCGGTGCCGAGAAAGTGCTGGAAGCCAGCATCGACGAGAACGCGCATCGCGCGCTGGTCGACAAACTGGCCGCCGGGCTGTGAGCGGGGTGATCCATGGCTGAGTGGATTACGCTGGCACGTCCCTACGCAAAAGCGGCGTTCGACTATGCCCGTGCCGAAAATGCCCTGGCCGAGTGGTCGCGGCAACTGAATCTGGCGGCCGCGGTGATTGGCGACGAAAAAGTCGTGCAGGTCATCGAAGCACCGGCGCTGACCAGCGAGCAGCAGGCCGATGCACTGATTGCCG
>JBEVMI010000440.1:0-13521 GCA_040508685.1 Spongiibacteraceae bacterium | reverse complement strand
GAACGGATTAACGGCAGGCCGGCGAACGACAAACCGGCGAGTGGCGCATGACGATCTGGGTCGATGCGGACGCGTGCCCACGGATACTGAAAGACGTGTTGTGCCGCGCGGCGAATCGTCTGCAACGGCCGCTGATTTTTGTCGCCCATCAGGCATTGCAGATACCGGCGTCACCGTGGATTCGCCGAGTGCAGGTGGAGATGGGATTCGACGCCGCCGATCGCTATATAATCGAGCAGGCGCAGCGCGGCGATCTCGTCATCACCAACGATATTCCGCTGGCAGCCGAAGCGATTCCGAAAGGCGCGAGCGTGATCAATACCCGCGGTGAAGAACTCGACAAGGAAAATATTCGCGAGCGTCTGCGCGTGCGCAATCTGATGGAAGAAATTCGCGCGAGCGGTCAGATCACCAATGGCCCGCCGCCGCTCGACAACGCCGACAAGGCGCGTTTCGCCAACGCACTGGATCGCTGGCTGGCGCGCAATCCCGGACCGACATCCCCGCCCCCAAAAATGCCGTAACCGATTTAATTACCCACGACATCGACCCGCCAGTCAGCGCTGTTGTCTTCTTTCAACACGTCGACGAGATAAGGCAGCATTTCACGCAGCTGAGCGGCCAGCGTCCACGGCGGATTGATCACGAACAAACCCGAGCCGTACATGCCGCCATTTTTCAGTTCCGGGCGGGCGGTCGGTGCGCGCACGCGCAACTCGACGCGCAATGTCGATTCGCATCCCAGCCCCGCCAGTTTTTGTGGCAGCCGTTTGGCGTCAGTTTGCTCCAGCAGCGGATACCAGAGTGCGTAGGTGCCGCCTGGAAAACGCCGCAGCGCATCCTTCAAGGCTTCGACCACTTGCCGGTATTCGCTCGGTTGTTCGTATGGCGGATCGATCAGCACCAGCGCGCGCCGGGACAACGGCGGCAACAGCGCTTTCAAACCTGCTAGCCCATCCTCTCTGGCAAGCATCGCGCGCCGATCCTTCGCAAACACATGTCCCAGAATGGTGTAATCCTGCGGATGCAATTCAAACAGGCGCAGCCGATCCTGCGCGCGCAGGCTGTGCGCAGCAAACAGCGGTGAACCTGGATAAAAACGCAAATCACCGCCACCGTTCTGGGCGCGCACGCTGTCGCAATAAACTTGCAGCGACTCCGGCAAATCCGACCGCGACCACAAGCGCGCAATACCGGTTTCAAACTCGCGGGTTTTCTGCGCCTCGGCGTCCTGCAACCGATAACGGCCGGCACCGGCGTGTGTATCGATATACCAGAACGGCTTGTCCTTCTGTTTGAGGTAATCAAGCATCAGCAGTAGCGCCGAATGTTTCAGCACATCGGCGTGGCTGCCGGCGTGGAAAGCGTGGCGGTAACTCAGCATTAAAAAATCCTCGAAATTCTGTGTATGCAATGATTCTGAACACGTGAGAGTTCCGTGCAAGAACGCGGGGCCGAAGCGGGATTACAGCACCATCGCAATTTGCGAACAGCGTCGCAGTTCGCATCGATGCGTGTCCAAACATTCAGTTTCAGTTCAGCCCTTGCCGCCTAGTCTGTGTTCACGCAAGCGCGAAATGGTTCGCCGCAGCGACAGTAAGATGAGCCAGGAGAAACGATCATGAAGAAGCTCTGGTTAAGCGCCCTGACCACCGCCACCTTATTGGCCGGTATGTCTTTCGGGACCGCAGCCTGGGCTGGCGACAGACACGGCCACCACCGTGATCACGGTCGCTATGAACATCGCGATTACGGTCATCGCGGCGGTCACCACAAACACCACCATCATCATGGCTACCGCCCGCACCGCGAAATCCGCGAGGTGTATTACGTCCCGGCTCCGCGGTACTACCGCCCGGCCCCCGTCTACTACGACGGTTACCGTCGCGGTTATGACAGTGGCGTGCGCGGTTCGATTACGGTCGATTTCTAGAGCACCGCACTACTGCTTCTAGAACACCGCCCTACTGCAGGACAGGCACCAACCGCTTCATACAGGTCTCAACCCTTTTGCCGCCGGCACCGCTTCGAACTGAAGCGGGTCGGCGGTTTGTTTTTCGGCCGCAATCAAAGTCAGCTTGTCCACCCGCCGCAACTTTTTGATCGCGGCTTCGCGCCGCAACGCTGACGCCCGGCTGTGACCCAGCTCGACAAATACCAGCGCCTGCGGTTTGCGCCCGCGAAAAAATTTGGCCCCCCGCCCGCTGCTGTGCTGCTGCCAGCGCCGTTCGAGATTGTTGGTGACCCCCGTATAGAGGCGCTCATCATCGGACTGGATGATATAAACAGCCCAATCACCCAGCGTTACAGTGTCGGCAAAATCTGAATTTTCACTCATGTCCGGCAATATACCGACCGGGTTCACACAAACCCAGCCCCGAGAAAAATCGTCGCGGTCGCTGTGCTAGACTGCGTCCCCCGCGAAGTAGCAAGAACCGCTTGAATCCATGAATTTTGTTGTTGGCCAACGCTGGCTCTGTCACGCCGATCCCGAGCTGGGTTTGGGCGTGGTTTCCGCACTCGATACCCGCCGTGTCACCCTGCATTTCCCCGCCGTCGGTGAAGATCGTACCTACGCCACGCAGAGCGCTCCGCTCAGCCGCGTCGCCTATCGCGAAGGCGAAACGATCCGCGTGCGCGAGGATCTCGAACTGACCGTAACCGCCGTCAACGAATTGCGCGGCTTGCTGATTTACAGCGGCGTCGATGCCGCCGGCCAGGAACATGTCGCGCCGGAATTGCAATTGAACGCGCACGTGCAATTGACGACACCGCTGCAACGTTTGACCAGCGGCCAGACCGACAGCCTCGCCGCCTTTCAATTGCGCGCGGAAACCTTCAAACACATCGAACGTCAGCAGCTGTCGCCGGTGGCGGGGCTGCTCGGCGCCCGCACCAGCCTGCTGCCGCACCAGATCTACATCGCCGCCGAAGTCGCGCAGCGTTATGCGCCACGGGTATTGCTCGCCGATGAAGTCGGCCTCGGCAAAACCATCGAAGCCGGTTTGATTCTGCATCAGCAACTGCACACCGGCCGCGCCGGGCGTGTGTTGATCGTGGTGCCGACACCGCTGCTGCATCAGTGGCTCGTGGAAATGCTGCGGCGTTTCAATTTGCGTTTTGCGATTTTTGACGGCGAGCGTGTTAGCGCACTGCGCGAAGAAAATCCTGACAACAATCCTTTCGACAGCGAACAGCTCGTACTGTGTTCGCTGGAGTGGTTATGCGGCGATAACGAAGCGCAACAACTGGCGCAGGATGCCGGCTGGGATTTGCTGATCGTCGACGAAGCGCATCACCTCCATTGGTCGGAACCAAAAGGCGATGAAGGCGGCGGCAGCGCCGATTACCGCTGTATCGAAGAACTCGCCGCGCGTAGCGCCGGTGTACTGCTGTTGACCGCGACGCCGGAACAGGCCGGCATCGACAGCCATTTCGCGCGGCTGCGCCTGCTGGATCCGGCGCGCTACAACAATCTCGCCGAATTCAAAAAGGAAGAAGCGAATTATCAGGATCTGAATACGCTGGTGCAGCAACTGCTGGCCAAGCCTGATGACGTTCCCGCCGAAATCAAAAAATATTTGGGCGACGCCGATACCAGCGATACCGATGCCGTGATCCGGCAATTGCTGGATCGTCACGGCACTGGCCGCGTGTTGTTCCGCAATACGCGCGCAGCAGTCATGGGTTTCCCTGAACGCCATGTGCACGCGTATCCGCTGCCGCGGCCCGACCTGTACGCACGCGGCGAGCTGTACTCCGACTCGCTGTATCCAGAGACCGAACACAGCGCCAGCAAATGGATAGCCAGCGACCCGCGCGTCGGCTGGCTCGAACAACAGCTGAAAAAATTGCGTCCGGCGAAAACACTGGTGATCTGTGCCCACGCCGAAACCGCTATCGCACTCGAACAACAATTGCATCTGCGCGCCGGCATTCGCTGTGCAGCTTTTCACGAAGGCCTCAGCATCATCGAACGCGACCGCGCTGCGGCGTGGTTCGCCGAACAGGAACTTGGCGCGCAGGCGCTGGTGTGTTCCGAGATCGGCAGCGAAGGCCGCAACTTTCAATTCGCGCAACACCTGGTGTTGTTCGATCTGCCGCTGAATCCGGATTTGCTGGAACAGCGCATCGGCCGCCTCGATCGTATCGGCCAGGGGCCGCGCATCGATATTCATGTGCCGTATCTCGAAGACAGTGCGCAGTCGGTGCTGTTTCACTGGTACCACGAGGGCATCGATTTATTTCGGCAGAGTTTTTCCGCGGGCTTCGCGCTCTACGAATTTTTCGCCGAGCGCCTGCGTCAGCAAATGCACAAAGCCGACGGCTCCCTCGATGCGCTGATCTCCGAAACGCACGTACGCGTGGCGGAGACGCGGATCGCGCTGGCGCAGGGGCGCGACGCACTGTTGGAGCTGGGCTCGTGCAATCGCGCGGTCGCGCAAACGTATATTGACGCCATCGAAGCCGAGGAAACCAGCGGTGCACTCGCGGGTTATATGGAGCGGCTTTGGGATTATTTCGGTGTCGACTGCGACGAAATTTCTCCGCATACGTTTTCGCTGCGCCGCTCCGACCACATGCTGACTGGCGATTTTCCGGAGCTGGGTGAAGATGGTCTCGCGATCTGTTTCGATCGCACCCGAGCCCTGTCGCGCGAGGATATGGCGTTTCTGAGCTGGGAACACCCGATGGTGACCGGGGCTATTGATATCCTCGCCACCACCGAACACGGCAACGCCTGCGTCGCCAGCATTTCGATCAAGGGCCTGCAGCCCGGCACGTTATTGCTCGAAGCGGTGCACACCGTGAGCTGCGCCGCGCCGCGCGAACTCGGCCTGCAAAAATTTCTGCCGGCGACACCGGTGCGTACGCTGGTCGATATCAGCGGCAAATCCCTCGGCGAGGTTTTGTCGCACGACCGCCTCAATGCACTCTGCAAACCACTGCCGCGCAATACAGCGCAGGCGGTGGTGAAACAGATTCACGCTGAAATCCAGCAATTGCTCGCACACAATAATCGCATCGCCGAAACCGAGTTGCCTGCCATCGTCGCCGCAGCGACTGTGCGTCTGCAGCAGGAGCTGCGCAGCGAAAGTGAGCGCCTGCGCGCGCTGCAAGCGGTGAACCCGGCGATTCGCGACGAAGAAATAGCGTTCTTCGAGCGCCAGCTGGACGCCGGCGAATCCGCATTGCAAAAAGCCGGGCTGCAACTGCAGGCGCTGCGACTGGTCATCAACGCCTGATCGGCAAGATGCGCTGTCTGATGCGCGCCGTGAATAGCCAACGTTCGCCGGGTGCCCGCCCGACCAATATTGCGCTGCTCACGGTGCGCATCAGGCAGCGCACAATCACCGTCAAAGCGCTGCGCTGTCGCCCTCAACCTGCGTATCAAAACACTGTCCGACTGAGCCGAAGCTGAACGGCTGACAGCCCGGTGACGCCCTGTTACGCTCGCAGCCGTTTCCCTCTTCTCTTCGCGCGAGCACAGTTCATGGAAAACTTTCTGGTTGGCGCCAATGCCACCTGCCGTCTGCAACTGAACCTGCGCATGGCCAATCGCCATGGACTGATCACCGGCGCCACCGGCACTGGCAAAACCGTCACCCTGCAAACGCTGGCGGAAAATTTTTCGCGCAACGGCGTGCCGGTTTTTCTCGCTGATGTGAAAGGGGATTTATCCGGTCTCGCCCGCGCCGCGACACCCAATGAAAAAATTCGGGAACGCGTACAAGCGCTGGCAATCGGCGACTATCAGCCACGCGCGTGCCCGGTATTGCTGTGGGATTTGTTCGGCGTTCGCGGCCACCCAGTGCGCACAACCATTTCCAACATGGGGCCGCTGCTGCTCGCAAGCCTGCTCGAACTGAACGATACGCAGACCGGCGTGTTATATGCGGTCTTTAAAATTGCCGACGAATCGGGCTTGCTGCTGCTGGATTTGAAGGATCTGCGGGCGATGCTGGCGTGGGTAGCCGAACACAACAAGGAGCTGCAGGCGCGTTATGGCAACCTGAGCACCACCAGCGTCGCTGCCATTCAGCGGCAACTACTGGTACTCGAAGAGCAGGGCGCCGATAAATTTTTTGGCGAACCGGAAATCCAGCTTAGCGATCTGATGCAGGTGGATTTCTCCGGTAACGGCGTAGTGAGTATTTTCGACGCCACCGCGCTAATGACCCGGCCGCATTTGTACGCCATGTTTCTGCTTTGGTTGCTCGCGGAATTGTTCGAACAGTTGCCCGAAGTTGGCGACGCCGATAAACCCAAGCTGGTATTTTTCTTCGACGAAGCGCATCTGTTGTTCAACGATGCGCCGAAAGCACTGCTCGATAAAATCGAACAGGTCGCACGCCTGATCCGCTCGAAGGGGGTCGGCATTTATTTTATTTCGCAGAGTCCGCTCGACGTGCCCGAAACCATTCTCGGCCAGCTCGGCAACCGCGTGCAGCACGCGCTGCGCGCATTCAGCCCGAAAGACCAGAAAGCCGTGCGCGCCGCGGCGCAGACCTTTCGCGCCAACGACGAACTCGACACCGAAAAAGTCATCACCGAATTGCGCGTCGGTGAAGCACTGGTTTCGTTGCTCGATGACAAAGGCCAGCCGCAGCCGGTGCAGCGCGTGTCGATCGCACCGCCGCAATCGCGCATCGGCCCGCTCACCGACAGCGAACGTAGCGAACAGCTGGCGCGTTCGCCGCTGAAAAACCGCTACGACCAGACGCTCGATCGCGAATCGGCGTTTGAAAAACTCGCGGCCAAAGCCCAGGCCAGCGCGGAGGATGAGCCGGTCGAAAAAGCCAGCCGTGCGCGCGCCGCGGCGCCGGACAACACCACGCAGGAAATCGTCGAAGCCTTTGCAAAAAGTGCGGCGCGTGCCGTCGGCAGCCAGATCGGCCGACAGATTATTCGCGGCGTGCTGGGCTCATTACTCGGCGGCAGCAAACGTCGCTAAAGGAAACCACCAACTTCATGGCTCAGAAAGCGACCATCTTTAAAGCGGTGCTCAATGTCGCCGATACCGATCGCAGCTATTACGCCGAACACGCTCTGACGATTGCGCGCCACCCGTCGGAAACCGACGAGCGCATGCAGGTGCGTTTGCTCGCCTTCGCCGCGCACGCGCACGAACGCCTGCAGTTCACCCGCGGCCTCAGCAGTGACGACGAACCCGATCTGTGGCAGAAGGATCTGACCGACGCGATCGAAGTGTGGATCGACGTCGGCCTGCCGGATGAACGGCGTGTGCGCAAGGCCTGCGGCCGCTCGCAACAGGTCATCATTTACGCCTATGGCGGACGCGGCGCGGATCTGTGGTGGCAGCAAAATAACGCCGTCCTGGCGCGCAGCAAAAATCTTAGCGTGTTGTCGCTGCCCAAAGAGCAGACAGAGGCACTGGCAGCACTGACCGAACGCTCGATGAATTTGCAGATTACGATTCAGGACGGCCAGTTCTGGATCAGCGGCGGCGATGACACCGTCGCGCTAACGCCAACGATATTACTGGCAGCGCAGTAATACGCCCCACAGCGCACGACTCAGCGATTAAACTTCGTCTTCAGGCCCCGCGGCTCTTGCCAATGACCGCCGCAACCTCCAGCCATTTATCCGGGAATGCCAACATGTCGTTAACAGTGACTGATTTGATTGCGCAAGTGCGCACACAAGCGCAGGCGGTCGAATTTCAAACCACCATCGACACCATCAATGCGAATTTCGATTACACCCCGACGCGTTTCACCAACGGTCGCGGCGACGATAAAGTCCTTAATGAAGCGGGCAGCAACGAAGGTTCATGCCGTCTGTTTGCCTTCGCGTTGCTGCAAGGATTGAGTCAACCGGAAACACTGGCGCTGTTCGGCAAGTACTATCGCGAGGATGTGTTACTGCATGCGGACGCCAGCGATCACGCCAATATCCGCACGTTCATGCGCTACGGCTGGGCCGGCATTCATTTCGATGGCGTCGCCCTCAAGCCAAAGGTCAGCTAATCGAAACTGCATGAGATGACAAAGCCGAATTAATTTAGGCGATGCGGCGCCAGTTCCAGTGCGACGACACGTTTCCCCAGCATTTCAATCGAGCCGGGATAACGGTCGTCACCGGTGGCTGTGAACTCAAATAAATACGATCGCCACCAATGCACAACACCGTCGTCACCGCGGCGCAACCACAAACCACGCATCACCACGGTTTCATCGAGCAGTTGTACATCGAGATCCTGGCAGCGCTTACGCGTGACCTGCAACGCCATCTCTTTAATGGCGTGCGCTTGCCACCAATACGCGGCGATAACTGCAAGCGCCAGCAGCCAGAACAAATCCGCAAGCTCAATCATCGAAACACGCTACCAATACCCACTACCGCCACCATTGAAGAAAAACCGTTGCGCAGCCTAAACCGAAATGCGTGGCGGAGGCCATCGGGCAGCGATTGACGCGCCGCGGGTTTGGATGTGTACTGACCGCCCCCAATAAGATCACGGAGAGCAGTGAATGATCACTTACGCCTATTGGTTCGGAGTTGTTGCGCTAGCCATCGCCGCGCTGTGGCTGCTCGGCGGCATGCAGAAATTGTGGAAGGCCGCGTTCGCGGTCGCAGCGGTGATTCTCATCGTCGGCTGGGGCGCGTATTACTTCCACTACCAGCAGATCTTTGTAAAAAATTGGGGTGGGATCATGCACATCAATACCAAGACCGGTTATTCCCATCTCGGCGTCACCTGGAAGGACGATCACCTCTGGGTAGAAACCTACAATCCCGCCGACAATACCTGTCACTTCAACGAATATTCTCGCGGCGATTTGTTGCAGGGCGAAGTCATTATTCGCAACTGCAACCCGATACCGCCGACAGCGATTCCCGCGCAGTAACCAGCCTTTCAATAACGAAAAGGGGCGACGCCAGCCGCCCTTTTTTCATCCAAACCACCGAACGTCATTGCGGCGGCGCGCCCCAGGCCGGCGTTTCGTTCGATGCGACTTCGGGGGCCGCTTTTTCGTTGCTCAATACCAACCCTTTCGACGGCGTCACCACACCACCAGCCAGCGCCAGCTTGAACGGTACCGACTGCCATTTCAGACCCGCGTTACGCAGAACGGCGAAATGCAGATGGGGCCCCGTCGAATAACCGGTGTTGCCGGACTGCGCGACGATCTGCCCGGTGCGCACCCGCAACCCGGGCTGCACCAGTGCCGAACGCTGGCGCAAATGCGCGTAGACACCAAAGGTGCCATCGTCGTGCAGGATGTAGAGGCTGTTGGTCTGACCGCGGTAAGCCGTCGAATTGCCGCCGCCACTGTTGCCGTCCTGCACGCTGACAACCAATCCACCCCGCGCCGCGCGCACTGCGGTGCCTGTCGGCATCGCGATATCGAGCGCGTAACGATTGCCTTCACCGGAGTGGCTGTAGGTGCCGTTAAATCCCTGTGAGATCGGAAACGAACCGCGCTCCGGCACCGGCGGCTGATAGGCGAAATCGAGCGGCTTGCTTTCCGGATCACCGAGCTGCCAGCGCAGTTGATAGTCGTAGCGCAGCGGTTTGCCCGCCTGCGCCGGTTCCAGCGCAACGATAATTTTTTCACGGCGCCCCGGAATCAATACGTGTTGAGGAACGTCAACAGCGCGCACATTGTCGAGATCCTTGAGTTGCAGTCGCACTTCGACCGGCGCGTAGTTTTTATTGATGACGACCAGTTGCGGCCGCTGCGCGTCGCCGCGTTTTTCGACGAACACCGTGCGCTGCTGCGCCGGGGTCGCGCCATACAACTGCAGGATTTCGACCGATTTGCCGCTGCCGGGATTTTTATCGGAATAGTGCCAGACACCGGCGGCGTCGCGGTATTTGAAAATCGTGGACGCATCGACGGCGCCGACGCACAACGTCAGCGACAACAGCATCCAGTTTGCGGTGACGCGATGTCGCATTCCCGAGCTCAACTCCAAACCCCATTTGCCGGTACCGGCAAGAAACCACTGCCGCACTGGCGCCGTCTTTTTGTAATGGCCGTCAGCAAGCATATCTGCTTGTGCGCGAATCACCAGCTACAGCCGCATTCCGCGGCAACGCAGTGTGGCACGACGCACGTCCTGCGGGCGGCCCTGTTATCCTTGTCACCAAATGTCCCGGTACTCATACCTGAAACCCAGGCGTACCTGCTGTCGAATCGGACCAGACCCAGTGAAACCACCCGTCAGCAAAGCCGACCTGCGCCGCGAACTGGACCGCCAGATGCGCTCCTATCTGAATAAAGGCGGCGAAGTGCATGAAATTCCGCGCGGCGTCAGCGGTCGCGATCCCGCCGACGGCCCGCTGCCACCGACGCCGCTGATCGCTGGCGAAGGCCGCGCCGACCGCACCTACCTGACTGAAGTCATCGCCGGTATCGAAGCCCGCCGCAAACCCAACACCCCCGTGACCACACGCCCGCGACGTCCGCGCAAGAAGCTGATCTACGACGATTTCGGCGAACCCTTGCGGTGGATGTGGGAAGAATAATCCACCCTGTCCTGAAAATATCGCGCCCTCACTGTTCGAGCGGCGCGAGTTCGGTCTGGACGTGTTTATACCAGGCGCGCAAATCTTCGCAGCGTTCCGGAATGCCGATTTTCACCCAGCCCGCAAAATCCACTGTCACCAGCAGACAGATATCCGCCCAGCTGAGGGCATTGCCGACGAGATACTCGCGGCCCTTGAGCTGGCTGTCGACATAATCGAAAAAGCCGCCGAGCCGGAGTTTGCCGCGCTCGACCAACGCCGGGATCTGCGGCAGATCGAGCGGGCCCGGCAGCGGCCGATTGGCAAAAGCCGGATTGCCGTTGCGCAGGATTTCTGCGACCGCCCCGAAACCGTCGGTAAACAGATACTGATCCCAGCTGATGATGCGCGCCCGCTCCAGCCCGTCGTCGCCGAACAACGGCTTGTGCGGAAACACTGCTTCGAGGTACAGCGCAATCGCCAGCGCGTCGTTCAGTATCGAGCCATCTTCCAGCTCCAGCGCCGGCACCACGCCGCGCGGATTGCGGCTCAGATAGGCGGGCGAGCGCGCCTGCTGCTGTTGCAGGTCGACCTGTTGCGTCGGTATGGTCAAACCCTTGTAGGCGATGTACAGATTCAGGCGGCGCGGATTCGGTGCGCGGTTGTAGGTGTACAGCTTCACGATGGTTTTCCTCGGTAAAATTCGCGATTCGACGGGTACCGACAACACACGACCATGACCGGCGCCATCTATACTGCCGGGGTCGGCGACAAATGGAAGCGCCGGAGAGCCGCTAACAATGATAAAGAAGCTCGGCGAATACATCGCGATCGGCATCGTCCTGGCGCTGGGATGGGTGGTGACTACCCATGCCATTGTCGTCCAGACGGATCAGGCTATCGACTTTCGGAATCAGGCCGCGATCTGGCAGGACAACGCCAGCGAAGCCACTCCCCAGAGCATCAGCAGCGGCCAGTTCGACAGCTATTTCCAGCCTCTGCGCCAGACCGCTCTCGATCGGATACCCGGCCAGCTGTGGTTGCGGCTGACGCTGGACAATCCGGAGCCGCTCTCCAAAAACCTCGCCGTCGTCATCGATACCAATCAGATTTCCGTGATGGAGCTGATCTACCGCGACGAACACGGCTTGCAACACCTCCAGACCGGACGCCATATTCCGCTCGCGCAATGGCCGCTGCACTACCAATATCCCGCGCTACCTTTCGAGCTGCCGGCCAATGGCAGCCGCACCCTCTATCTGCGCGTGAAACCGGGCGCACCCAGCGTAGGTGCACTGCCCTATGTCATCGCCGAGCGCGATCTGCTCGCGCGCGCCGCATCCACCGGCAAACTGATCAACCTGGCACTCGGCATCGTACTGGGCATAACGTTATACGTGCTGCTGGTTGCCAGTTTTACGCGCGCGTGGTCGGGCGTCGGTTACTACGCAGCACTGATGTTCACGCTGACGCTGAACCTGCTGATCAACGGCGGCTATCTGCGCAATGTGTTGCCCGACACCCGCTATTTTCAGGCCGAAATGGTACTGGCCATCGGCGTCATTTCGCGCATGTTGTTGCTGCAGTTCGTACGCACCATTCGCGAAACGCGACAGAAACATCCTGTCATTGACGGGCTCTGCCTGCTCATGATCGGCTTCGGTATCCCGCTGCTATTGCTGCACAGCATCGCTTTTTCACCGCTGCTGGTGAAAGCCGTCGTCATCTACTCACTGGCCTGTTACATGCTGCTGATCGGCGTTTCGCTGCCGTTGTTATGGCTCGACAAGAAAGACGCCGTGGCGTTTGTTGTCGGCATCAACGGCTTTCTGTTTCTCTCGATGATCTCGCAATTCGCGCTGCTCGGCTGGATTCCTCACAGCACGCTCACCGACCTGTCGCGCGAACTGGCAACCTGTCTGCTCAGTCTATTGTTCGCGCTACTGCTGGCCCAACGCGTCAACAAGGACCGCGCCGCCGCCCAGCACATGGAAACCCAGGCCGCCGTTGCCCGCGCGGAAAGCCGCGCCAAAAGCGAGCTATTGGCAGTGATGAGTCATGAAATCCGTACGCCGATGAACGGCGTGCTCGGCATGATAGAACTGCTGCAAGGCAGCCGGCTCGACGAAACTCAGCGCCTCTACGTCAACACCGTGCAGAGCTCCGGTAAAACCCTACTGGCGGTGATCAACGACATTCTCGACTTCTCCAAGGCCGAGGCCGGCAAGCTGGCACTGAAAATGGAACCCTTCGATTTCGGCGACATGGTCGAAACCGTCGTCGCGCCGTTCCGCAGCAGTTCGCACCGCGCCGTGCAGCTGGTCGCATCGATCGCGCCCGGCGTCCCGATGCAGGTGCGCGGCGATCCGATCCGGCTGCAACAGATTCTCGCCAACCTGCTCAGCAATGCCTTCAAGTTCACCGAGCGCGGCACCATCGAGTTGCGTATTGAACTGGGCCAGGAACAGGATGGACGTCTGCAGCTGCGCGGCCGGGTCAGCGATACCGGCGTCGGCATTCGTCCGGAGGACCACCTGCGGCTGTTCAAGCCGTTCAGCCAGCTCGACAACAGTGGGCCACGCCGCACCGGCGGTACAGGACTCGGGCTAATCATCAGCCAGCAGCTGGTTGAGCTGATGGGCGGCACCATCACCGTCCACAGCAAACCGGGCGCCGGCTCGACCTTTCTATTCGACGTCTGGCTGGAGCCCACCGACGAGCTGCCGGTGCCGCACCAGGAAGTCGATCTGCACGGCCGCCGCCTGTTCGGCATCGACGATCGCCGGGATTTCCTGCACATCCTGCGCGAACAGGCGCAGGCATTGGGCATGGTGGTACAGACCACCGAAACCTCGCGCACCGCACGTGCCGCGGCGCGCGAGTTCCGCCCCGATATCATCGTCATCGATCTCGACATGCCGGAGATGGACGGCTTCGAAGTCGACCGCGAGTTCGCAGCCGATCCGGATTTGCAGAAAATTCCACGCTTGCTGGTCACCGCCTCGTGTAACCCGCCCGGCGCGCAGGCGCTGGCCGCCAGCGGT
>JBEVMI010000410.1:0-6326 GCA_040508685.1 Spongiibacteraceae bacterium | reverse complement strand
ATCGAGCCCTGCGCGATGTGTGTCGGCGCGATGATTCACGCGCGCGTCGAACGCCTGGTGTTTGGCGCGCCGGAGCCGCGGGCCGGCGCCGTCATCACCTCGCAGCAAATGCTCGACGCCGATCATTTCAATCATCGCATCGCTTATGTGGGTGGCGTGTTGGGCGATGAGTGTGCCGCCATCATGCAGCAGTTTTTTCGCGCGCGACGCACCAAAGGCTGAAGCCATGAATCTCCAGACCTGGGAGCTGTTGAGTTATATCGTCACCGTCTTCGGTTTGCCGGCGGCCATGTGCGTATTTATTTACGAACAGCGGCAGGAGCGGCTCAACGAGGAGGATGAGGTGTATCAACTGCTGTCCGATAACTATCAGGATTTTCTGAAAATCGTGCTGGAGAATCCGGACCTGCGTTTGTTTGGCAACGAACCCACGGAAAATCTGACGGCCGAGCAGGTGGAGCGCCGGCTGATTATCTTCAGCATGCTGATATCGCTGTTCGAACGTGCGTATCTGTTGTTGTATCAACTGCCACTCGGGCGGATTCAGCAGCGGCGCTGGGCGTCCTGGGAAGATTACATTTCGGAGTGGTGCCAGCGCGCCGATTTTCTTGCGGCACTGCCGTATCTGCTGCGCGGTGAAGATCCTGAATTTATTGCCTACATCCAGCAGGTCGCCGGAATCGGCAACAATTGATCACAGTGCGTCGAGTGTCGCGTCGAAATTTTCCGGCAGGTATTCGCGCGTGGATTTCGCCGGCGGTGTGCGCTGTTTGGCGATATCGTTCCAGGTCAGCAGGTTGTAGTAGTAACGAATGGCCTGTACGTAACGCACCGGCTCGCGTCCCTGCACATAACCGTGTTTCGCTTTTTCGTAATACTGCCGTTTCGCCAGCAGCGGCAGCGCTTCCTTCACGTCTGTCCATTTGTCCGGATCTTTACCGAGATTCTGCGTCAGTTTGCGGGCGTCTTCGAGATGCCCCATCCCGATGTTATAGGCGGCCAGCGTCAGCCATGTCCGGTCGGGCTCGTTGATACGGTCTGGCAATTCTTGCCTGAGCGTGCGCAGATAGCGGGCGCCGCCACGCAGGCTTTGCAGTGTGTTCTCGCGGTTTTCGATACCCATCGCCTTGGCTGTGGCATTGGTCAGCATCATCATTCCGCGAACGCCGGTGGGTGATATCGCCGCGGGATTCCAGCCGGATTCGGCGTAACTCACCGCCGCCAGCAGTCGCCAGTCCATGTCGTAGTCGTCGGCCACCTGTTCGATCATGTCGCGGTGTCGCGGCAGGATTTTGTTGACGCTCTCGGCGAAGTAAATGGAGTCGCGCTGGCTGTTGTCCTGATTGTGGCCGGCGAATCGTTCGATGAGTTGCGCGAGTTCACCGCTGGCGCGGAGTTTGTCGAAAAACGTTTGCAAGGCTTTTTCCAGCGGTGCGCTGTCGGGGCCGCGGGCGATAGCCCACGCCAGCTGGCTGGATGCACCGATATTAAAAGCGGCGCGCAGGTTGGTGTAAAAACCGCGGTTGGCGATGAATTCATCGGAGTTGATGATGGTGGCGTCGATCTGGCCGGCATCGAGCTGCTCGAGCAGGTCGATGGTTTCGACATCGCTGGATGCGCTCCACGTCAGTCCCGGCAAGGCTGTTTGCAGTTGTTTCAATGTCTCGGCGCGGCTGCTGCCGGCGGCGATATGAAGACGCAATCCAACCAGGTCGGCTGCCGATTTTGGCGAAACGCGATCGGCACGCACCACCACGACGTGCTGGATTTCCTGATAGCTCGGGCCGAATAAGACGATTTCAGCACGGCTGGGTGTGATGGCCAGACCGGCTGCTGCGAGGTCAACCCGACCTTTATCGACGGCGTCGAAAATTTCCTCGTAGCTGGGTTCGGTTTCGATGCGAAGTTCTACGCCGATCTCGCGGGCGAAGCGGCGCGCGAGTTCGTATTCGAGGCCGGTCGGGCCGTGGCGATCTTCGAAGTAGGTAGTGGGTCCGTTGCGGGTCAGCACCCGCAGCACACCGGACTCGCGGATGTCCTGCAGGCGGTCGCTGTTGCTGCAGCCCGTTAACCATGCGATCAGTAGAACGAGTAGAGAGGACCGGAGTGGGAGGGGGAATAAACGGCGGTGGGCGCGAAGGTTCAACATGGCCGCGATTCTACGTGAGCGGCCCCGGCGCGGCCATCCGAGGCTTTTGCGACACGGCGCGGATTTCGGGCTGTAGATCACGGAGTCATCCGGTACAATGCCGCCTCCTTTTCGCCAGACCGTCAGGCTCATCCCGGCATGCTGATTCTTCGCGGCGCCCCGGCGCTCTCTCCGTTCCGTATCCAGAAATTGCTCGACGCCCTCTCTGCCAACCTTTCCGCTGTGCCGGGGGGCGCCCTGTCGGGCAGAGACGGAGGCGGGGTCGTAACCGGAATTTACGCCGAATACGTGCATTTCGCCGATCTTGAGCGGGAGCTGTCGGCTGGCGAGCGCGCGGTGCTCGATCAATTATTGTGCTACGGGCCGGCACTGGCCGAGGGTAAGGCCGAAGGCGAGCTGCTGTTGGTCGTACCGCGTCCCGGCACGATTTCACCGTGGGCCAGCAAGGCCACCGACATCGCCCACAACGCCGGCCTGACTGCGGTGCGCCGGATCGAACGCGGCATTGCCTATTACCTGCAAACCACAACACCGTTGAGCGCAACGCAGCGCCAACAGCTCGCCGCGCAATTGCACGACCGCATGGTCGACGCGGTGCTGCCGACGCTGGACGCTGCCGCGACCTTGTTTGTCCACGAGCAGCCGCAACCGCTGACCGCGGTCGATGTGCTCGGTGGCGGTCGCGCCTCGCTCGCGACCGCCAATACATCACTTGGCCTCGCACTCGCCGACGATGAAATCGATTACCTGACCGAAAGTTTCCAGCAGCTCGGCCGCAATCCCACCGATATCGAACTGATGATGTTCGCGCAGGCGAACTCCGAGCATTGCCGCCACAAGATTTTCAACGCGAGCTGGCGTATCGACGGCGAAACGCAGACGCACTCGCTGTTCCAGATGATCAAGAACACCTATGCGCAGGGCGGCAAAGATGTGCTCAGCGCCTATTCGGACAACGCCGCTGTTGTTGTTGGCGCCAAAGCCGGTCGGTTTTACCCGGACCCGGTCAGCGGCAGTTACGCCTATCACCACGAAGACATTCATCTGTTGATGAAGGTCGAAACCCACAACCATCCGACCGCGATTGCGCCATTTCCTGGTGCGGGCACCGGTGCCGGCGGCGAAATTCGCGACGAGGGGGCGGTCGGGCGCGGTTCCAAACCGAAAGTCGGGCTCACCGGTTTCTCGGTATCGAACCTGCAAATCCCCGGCTTCAGCCAGCCATGGGAGCAGGATTACGGCAAGCCCGGTCGTATCGTTACTGCGCTCGACATCATGCTCGACGGACCGCTCGGCGGCGCTGCATTCAACAATGAATTCGGCCGCCCCAATCTGTGCGGTTATTTCCGTACCTACGAAGAAACCGTGCCCGGTGCCAATGGCGACGAACGTCGCGGGTACCACAAGCCGATCATGATCGCGGGCGGTTACGGCAATATCAAAGCCGAACACGTCGATAAAAAGCCGTTCCCCGCCGGCTGCAAACTGATCGTGCTCGGCGGCCCGGCGATGCTGATCGGCCTCGGCGGCGGCGCCGCTTCATCGATGGCGAGCGGCACATCGAGCGAAGATCTGGATTTTGCATCGGTACAGCGCCAGAACCCGGAAATGGAACGCCGCTGCCAGGAGGTCATCGACCGCTGCTGGGCGTACGGCGCAAACAATCCGATCGAATTTATTCACGACGTCGGCGCCGGCGGTTTGTCGAACGCATTTCCCGAACTGGTCAAAGACGGCGAGAAAGGCGGTCATTTCGAGCTGCGCAATGTGCCCAACGACGAACCCGGCATGTCTCCGCTGGCGATCTGGTGCAACGAATCGCAAGAACGTTATGTGCTCGCGGTGAAACCCGAAAATCTCGATACCTTTGCAATGTTGTGCGAACGCGAGCGAGCGCCGTTTGCGGTCGTCGGTACGGCGACCGACGAAAAACATCTGCGCGTCGGCGATACCGTCTTCGCAAACAATCCGGTCGATCTGCCGATGTCGGTGCTGTTCGGCAAGCCGCCGAAAATGTTCCGCGATGTACAGCGCGCCCCGGCACCGCGACAGGCTTTAAAGCTCGACGGCATTACGGTTGCCGACGCGGCGAAACGTGTACTGCAATTGCCGACCGTCGCCAGCAAACAATTCCTGATCACGATCGGTGATCGCAGTGTGACCGGCATGGTAACGCGCGATCAGATGGTGGGGCCGTGGCAGGTGCCGGTCGCCGACAGCGCAGTGACCACCGTTGCCTACGACACCTATCGCGGCGAAGCAATGGCGATGGGCGAACGCACGCCGCTGGCATTGATCGACGGGCCCGCGTCGGGCCGCATGGCGATCGGCGAAGCGATCACCAATATCGCCGGCACGCGCATCGAAAAATTATCCGACGTAAAACTGTCTGCGAACTGGATGTGCGCAGCGGGTTATGGCGGCGAAGACGCGAAAATGTACGACACCGTGCGCGCGGTGGGTCTCGAACTGTGCCCGCAGCTGGGCATCACGATTCCGGTCGGCAAGGATTCGATGTCGATGCGCACGACGTGGAAGGATGGCGGCGTCGATAAAGCCGTGACTGCGCCGCTGTCGTTGATCATTTCTGCGTTTGCGCCGGTGCTCGATGTGCGCAAAACCGTGACGCCGCAAATTCGCCTCGACCAAGGCCAAAGCGAATTGCTGCTGGTGGATCTCGGCTCTGGCAAAAATCGTTTGGGTGGTTCCGCGCTGGCACAGGTTTACAACCAGCTCGGCGATCGCTGTGCGGATGTCGACGACCACAAATTGTTGTCCGGATTTTTCGCGGCGATGCAGGCCTTGCTCGAAGCCGATTTGCTGCTCGCGTACCACGATCGTTCGGACGGTGGCCTGCTGGCGACGCTCGCCGAAATGGCGTTTGCCGGTCACTGCGGTCTCGACGTCAAGCTCGATGTGCTCGGCGACGAGCCATTGGCGATTCTGTTTAACGAAGAATTGGGCGCGGTATTGCAGGTGCGCGAATCGGATCACGCGGCAGTCCAGCAAATTTTTGCCGCTCATGGTTTGGCGAGTGCGGTTCATGCGATTGGTGTGCCGGTCGCCGTCGATGCGTTAACCATCCAGCACGCTGGTGTCGCTGTATTTGCCCAAAAACGCAGTGTCTGCCAGCAGTGGTGGACGGAGACGAGTTATCGCATCCAGCGCCTGCGCGACAATCCCGCGTGTGCGCAGCAGGAATTCGATGCATTGAAGGATGTCGATGATCCGGGCCGCAGTGCCAAGCTCACCTACGACATCAATGCCGATATCGCCGCGCCATTTATCCAGACTGGTGTGCGTCCGCGCGTCGCGGTATTGCGCGAGCAGGGCGTCAACGGGCAGGTTGAAATGGCGGCCGCGTTTGATCGCGCGGGCTTCACCGCGGTTGATGTGCATATGAGCGATATTCTCACCGGGCGGATTGCCCTGAATGATTTCAAGGGCATCGCGGCCTGTGGCGGATTTTCGTACGGTGATGTGCTGGGTGCGGGCGAAGGCTGGGCGAAAACCATTTTGTTCAATGCCCGCGCGCGCGAACAGTTCGAAGCGTTTTTTCATCGCAACGATACGTTCTCGCTCGGTATCTGCAACGGCTGTCAGATGATGTCGAATCTGAAAAGCCTGATTCCCGGTGCCGAATTGTGGCCGCGTTTCGTGCGCAATGTGTCGGAGCAATTCGAAGCGCGCTTCGCGTTGGTACAGGTGCCGCAGTCGCCGTCGATTTTCTTTGCAGGCATGGCGGGTTCCCATATGCCTGTGGCGGTTGCGCACGGCGAAGGTCAGGCTGAGTTTGCAAGTGTTGCCCAGCGCGAACAGTTGCAAGCGCAAACACAGACGGCGTTGCAATTCATCGATCACCGCCTGCAGCCGACCGAAGTCTATCCCGCGAATCCGAATGGTTCGCCCGGTGGCATTGCCGGCGTGACTTCGCGCGATGGTCGCGTGACGTTGCTGATGCCGCATCCGGAACGGGTGTTTCGCGCGGTGCAGAATTCGTGGCGGCCCGATGACTGGCGCGAAGACGGTGCCTGGATGCGGATTTTTCGCAATGCGCGGGCCTGGCTGAAGTAGCAGGTTAAAAAAACCGGCAGCAAGAATCGTTTTTTATTCCGTGACTTCAACGTGATGGCCGGCTGTTATCAGCCGGCTTAAAACAACAACAGCTAGAGAGATT
>JBEVMI010000363.1:0-7715 GCA_040508685.1 Spongiibacteraceae bacterium | reverse complement strand
TTGAGTAACGCACGTCGCTGATGAATCTGCCAGATATTTTGAAGAGTTGATATGACCTTAAGCGTCGACACCGAACAACCCGTTATCGAACAGCAATATCCGCCGCTATGGGGAAGCCGCACCTTTCGATTGTCGCGGCAGATGCTCGATCAATTGCTGCAGGATCCTATCGGGAGAGAGCTGTATCCGCTGTCGGCGGGAAGCGACAGCAACAGCAAACACCCGCGCTCACGCGGTCCGTTGCAACTACCCAGCATGATGATCGCCTACTGTGTCAGCGGAGCGGGTCGTCTGGAATATGAGGGGCAGCGATTACCTATCGCGGCGGGTGATCTGGTGTTGCTGGACAAAGACAGCAAGGTCAACCTGGTGCCGCTGGAGCAGGGTTGGACATACCATTTTGTATTGGTCGACGGCACCTGCGCGGCGCTGTATTTCTCGCGTCTGGCGGGTTATTCGCCGCTGGTTTCCATCGGCATCCAGCCGACATTGATCGAGGAGATGAAGGCGTTTGTGGCGCTGAGGGAAGAGTCCCATCGTTTGGATTTGTTCGTGCGGGCGGGCTGCCGTCTCAAATACTTCCTGGCGACATTGTTTGTCGAGGTGGCGAGTAGGGGCAGCGAATATCTCAATGACAAATTGGATCAAAGCCGGGATGTCATAAAGAAATCGCTCTCCACCCAACTACAACTCGAAGACCTCGCCAAAGCCTGCGGTTTTTCCAAGTCCTATTACATTCGTAGATTCAAAGAACGTTTCGCACAATCACCGATACAATATTTTTTGCATCTGAAAATGCAGAAGGCCTGTGACCTCCTGGAGTCGACCGACTACGACATTCAGGACGTCGCCGGCTTTCTCGGCTACAAGGATGCGTATTACTTTTCCCGAATATTCAAACAAACAATTGGTACAGCGCCGCAAAAATACCGGCAGCGATTCCGTGGTGAATAACATTCAGCCATTTTTGCCACGCTGCATCAGGTTTGTTGCGCCAAGTCGTTGAGAAAGTCGAGCGCGCGTTCATGCGCGTCTGCGGCACCCGCACAATTGATTTTGTCGTCGCCATCATCGCTGATGCTGCTGTAGCGAACGATGGTTGGCTCCACATGAAAACCGCTGCGACCGCAGGCACAGCCATCCCAATGCGCAGTTACTTTGTCGCCGGTAATGAAACCACCCCAGTAGGACTCGGCCAGCAGGTCATAAAACCCGTAACGCCCGGTTTGAGTACCTGTTCGCGGCAGTGGTGCGCCGGTTTCCGGATCGAGTACAAACGCAATGATGTAGGGCGTGCTGTGATAATTGCCCGCGGAGCAGCTCGGCAACTGGGTGATGCATTCGCTCATGCCGTAGCTGATATTCGGCTCGACCCCAAGTGTCTGGGTAATCTGTTCGCGCCAATCGTCCGGCAGCTTCAACCCCTTCGCTCCGCCGCCGCTCAGCAGCAGAGAGTTGGCGCCAAATAATTTATCAAGCCCGCGCTCGCGGGCCATGCGTACCCATTCGAGCATCAGTGAAACCACGCCGAGCATGATTACATCCTGTCCCTGGCAATTGGCAATGACGCGATCCAAAAAGTGTTTTTCTTTTTCACTCTGCGATGCGCGCAGCGCGATACTCTCCTTGTATTTTTGCAGCAGAGCATCGGATATTTTCAGCCGGTCCAGCTCACCTTTTGCTTGCGCGCCGGCAACACGTCCCGACAGCGAAACCACATCAGCGCTCATCAGCTCCTCGTGGAGGGCATAAGAGTTTTCTGGCGTGCCATAACACTCGATCACGTCCTGCACCAGCCGATGTGCGCCATAACGCCCATAGCGGTATGAGGGATAAATCACCGCCATTTTCTTGCCGGACTTTAGCAAGGGTGTCGCAAGGTCAGGTTCGTCGCCAAAACCCTCGACACGTCGAATCGTGCAAATCGTGAAACGATGGGTTTCTTTTTGATCGCGCGGAATCAGCGATAATTTTCCGGACGTGCCCGATGAGTGGACCACGCGCAATTCTGTTACATCGTCCAGCAGCTGCAGCCACTCATCGATGCTGTGGCAGTCGCTTGCATCGACGGTGGACAGGTCGTGGCTCGTCAGTTTGTCCAGCCATTTGGTCAGCGCGTCGTATTTACCTTTTTCGAGCAGGCTGATGGGGTACGACTTGTACGCGGAGTGTTGAAACAGGATGGGCACCACGTCGTTCAGTTGCGCGATGCGATCGACACCTTGCAGCTCTGCAAGTTTGCCGAGGGCCTGAATTTTAGGCCGCAATTTCTCAAAGCGTTGCTGCAGCAAGTGCAACTGAAACTGTTCGATATCAGTCGGCTGCATTTCCCAGAGCGTGCGATACGGTATTTCCAGAAGTTTGTTGCTATCCGATTCGGTCAACATGACGCCATCTCCACAGTCTGAATGCCGGTCAATTATTGGGTGCTAAAAAAATGCTCTGTCGGAAAGCTAGAACAGCTGACCGCTTAACAGTGCGTCATGGCTCTTTTTTCCCTCCCAGGGCTTAGCGGCAATTTCAGTCTTGATCGTTATATCTTTTACCCATTTCAGCATTCGACGTTCGACTTCGACGGCATCTTGAGGACCGACAAAGTCGAGATAGACCATGTAACCCAGATCGATCAGGTGCTGTGCGCCCTGAAAGCCCAGCTGCTGACGCAGGGACTCTTTCAGGCTCGCGGGATAGATTCCGATGGTTTGCGTATCCGAATTAATGCGTTTGACGATATCGGCCAAGTCGGCGATAGGCACGATATTTACCGTGCGGCAGGCGAGCATTGCGGTGAATTCAACCGGCTCGTCGGTTTGCGACACGATGACAGCACCGCAGCGTTCTGCGCCCTGGAATACGCGGTAGTAGTCATCATCCATGACCAGTGCATTAATTTGTTGTTCGAGTTCAGGAATGCGGTATTTTGCCGGCGTGCTGAGTGTACTCGGCAATTTCTGCAGCGAGTCGTACAGCGCTTTTCCGAATTGATTGAGTCGCGCCATTTCGTCGCTGTCCTCGGCATCGCAATGAACATAAATTACGCGCGAGTTGGAGCACAGCTCCTGATTGAACGCACCGCAGTCGCTGGCGGCCCGCCATGCGATTTCCTGAATGGTTGCGTCCGAGGCCAAGCCTTCTTTACCGATTATGGATGCGCTGTGTTTTGGGTCGAGCGTAATGAGATCGATGCCGGGCTGCAGGTATTTGGTGATATGTTTTATCGACGCGAAACCGCCCCAGGCGACAATTTTTTCGATGTTGCGTGGCGTATATATACGCGCTTCAATATTTTCGTCGCCACCTTTCCAGTACGCGGCCGAGGCGTGATGGGTGATTGGGTGATCGGCATCGATATCAATCATCGTGCGCAAAAGCGATACCGCCGTCAGGGGGTCGTTCGAGGGTAATTTGATGATGGCGTCCGAGCGCGTGACCGCGTTGCGCAATACCGTGAGGAATGCGCACATTGGCGAGTTGCCCGCAATGGCGTGCACCATCCGCGATCCGTAGGCGCGCATCGAAAATGTGCGACCATCGGCCAGTATGACCGGCACCCAGCTTTCCAGATATTTGCGTCCGACCTGCGCCTCCACGTATTCGCTGAGAAAGCTTTTCTCGCAAATCTTATCGAAGCCAGAATAGACCGCGCGCAGCACGGGCTCGGTCATGCCCGAAGTCAGTGTGCTTATCTCAAAGGCTTCTTGCACGTACGGATTCGATTCCAGATTAAAACGCGCGCCCACCTCGACCATGAAATCGAGAATGTCGTCGATGCTGATGCGGTAGAGGTCTTCGAGCGAGGCCGGTGTTGTGGTCAGTTTCTTGAGATATTTATTGACGTCCGGTGTCACGAAGCTGACACCACCTTTCCGGCCGGGATATTCCACCGTGAAATCGTCGATCACTTCGCCGCGGATAATCAGCGGAACCTTAAATACTTTCATGGTGGATCTCCAGAGCGTGGCTGCTTATGGCTCTAATACCAAGGCTGCGAAAAAATACTTAATTAATATCGGGGACTGCTTTTATTCCGCCGGTCCGCTTCTCATCGATTCCATGTCAATGACAAATCGATATTTCACATCATTGCGCTGCATGCGTTCATACGCAATATTTACGTCTTGAATTCTGATCAGTTCAATATCAGCGGTAATGTCGTGCTGGCTGCAGAACTCGAGCATTTCCTGCGTTTCTGCGACGCCGCCGATAAAAGATCCGGTCAGTGATTTCTGGCCAAATACCAGTGACAGCGATGAAACGGGCAGCGGCTGGGTCGGCACGCCGATCAGGCACATCACGCCTTCCAATTTGAGCAGCTGCAGATAAGCATTGGGGTCGTGCGGTCCGGATACGGTATCCAGAATAAGATCGAGTGTGCCGACGTGTTGCGCCATTTGCGTGGTATCGCCGCTGAGAATGAAAGCCTCTGCGCCCAATCGGGCTGCGTCAGCAGTCTTGTCTGGCGATGTTGTAATGATCACGGGTGTTGCACCCATAGCGCGGGCCATTTTTATCGCGAGATGACCGAGCCCTCCGAGGCCGAGCACACCAACCCGTTTACCAGGGCCGGTCCCGTAACGTTTAAGCGGTGCATAAGTAGTGATTCCCGCGCATAACAACGGAGCTGCAGCGGCCGTGTTGAGATTGGCGGGGATATGCAGCGCGTAATTTTCGTCGACCACATAGTTTGTGCTGTATCCACCCAGTGTCGGCGCGCCGCTGATGCGTTCGCGCGCATTAAACGTTGAGGTGAAACCTTCCACGCAAAACTGCTGCCGACTGGTTTCACAGGACGGGCAGTGCCGACATGAATCGACGATACAGCCTATTCCGGCCATGTCCCCGATCTTGAAGTTTCGGACCGACTCACCAACTGCGACCACACGTCCGATAATTTCATGGCCTGGGACTATGGGGTAGAGGCTATTGCCCATATCGTTATCGACGCTATGGAGGTCGGAGTGGCAGATGCCGCAATAGAGAATGTCGATTTGAATATCGTTGGCCGCGGGCTGGCGACGTTGAAACGAGAAGGGTTGAAGTTGGCCTTTAGGTATCAGTGCGGCATAGCCTTGGCTGTCGATCATGGGGGTTCCTGCTTTCTATGCGGATGTTATTAGAAATTATCCTGCCCGACTAACCGCCTGAAGGGTAGCTGTAATTATTCACTCAGGCCCAGCGAGAGCAAATGCCGGTTATTGTTTCGGGGGATGGATAATAGTGAACAGGGGCTGATGATAATGGCGACAAAAAAAACCCCGGTAGTCCGGGGCGAAGGGGATTGTTTTGTATGACTTGAAGCGCGAAACGTTTTAGAAGTTAAAGGTAAGTTTCGCCCCGGCAACCCGCGGAAGACCGATGCTAGAAAAGCTCAATCCTGTCAGGCCAACGGCATTCCCTGGCGAATAGGTAATGTGATTGTAGTAACGCTCATCGGTCACATTGTTAACGTAGCCGACGACCTGCCAGTTCCCGCTGGTAAGAGATGCACTCAGGTTGAGCAGGCCGCGCTCATCAACGTGCGATTGTTGTTCGGCGCCCAGCTGTGTGTAGAACGAATCGCGCCAGTCGTAATTTGCGGTCAGATCAATATCACCTAATTCCTGGCTGAAACGTTTGGTAAGTCCCAGGCCCCAGGTATTTTGCGGAATGTTCGACAGTCGATTGTCGCCGGCCGTTTCTTTGCCATCGACGTAGCCGTACGAGAGTGAGGCGGTGACATCGAACGGCAACAGCGCAGTAATTTCCAATTCGGCGCCTTTGATCTCGGCATCGCTGGTGTTTGCTACGCGCGTTGGCGCGGGAGGTGTATTTCCTACTGAAATCAGCTCGATTTTCGTGTATTGGTAATCCTCGTAGTCCTGAAAGAAGAAGGCCGCGTTCGCCCGCAGACGTCCGTCCAGCCAATCAGATTTCAGACCGACCTCGTAGTTGGTTAATGACTCAGGTGAAAACGAATTCCACTCCCCTGGGCGATTAGCATTGGGCGTAATGTTTGCCCCGGAAGAGCGGTAGCCCGTGGAGGTGTTTGCATAGCCCATAATGTCGGGTGTGAATTTATGGTCTAACGAAACGAGGTAATTGAACTTTGTAATGTCATCATCCCAGGTCAGCGGAGCCAAGTTATAGGATCCCGTTGATTTGCGGTCGTCTGCCGTTTCACGCAGGCCAAGGGTGAAGTTCGTGTCCTCAGTCAGGTGATAGGTTGATTGCACGTACAGCGATTTCGACTTTACATTGGTTTCCATTTTTGACTGGCTGAGCGTCACCGGAAAGCCAAGAGGCACTAGCACTGGATAAGCATTGGTCAGCTGGTCTTCGTGTGTAGTTTCGTCGAAATAGTAGAGGCCAGATGTGAGATCGAGTCGGTCATCCAGAAAGCTGCCATTCAATTGCAGTTCGACCGAAAGTTGTTCGTTATCAGGCTTATCTTGTTTTGTGTAGCCAAGTCCTGGTGGCAGCGTCAGATTGATGCCGACATCGAGCTTGCGTTGGCCAGCCAGAAGTTTCACTTCGCCCCAGCCGGTTTCGTGCGTCAGATTTGCGTTGATAGTCTCGACATCAGCACTATTTTTTTCATCACTTGCAATCAGTGGTGTGGTGACAGAAAAGCCTGGCCCCAGCGTATAGACACCAGCAATCGGGGAGACATCGTCCAGCTGCGGGTGATTTGGCTGAGTCGCTACGTTAACCGTACTGGTTGCATCCATTTCTACGTGTTCACCGCTCAACAGCAGCGTTGTATCGTCAGAAATATTCCACAGTATTTTTGCGCGGAACATGTCCATTTCCTGATCGCCGAAATCCCGCCCATCGCTTAAGTGCATGTAGCCGTCGCGTTCGGTGTGGGAGCCGACCAGTCGAACTGCAATCGTATCGCCTAGCGGAAGATTTAACGCGGCGGTAAAACCCAGGGTGGAGAGTTCACCGGCCTCGGCTTTCACGTATCCGCTTGCCAGGTCGGCGAACTCGGGATTCTTTGTAGTAATTACAAGTGCGCCGCCAGTTGTGTTGCGGCCAAACAACGTGCCTTGCGGACCTTTGAGAGTTTGTACCGATTCGAGATCGACCATGCTCCCGGTTAATGCAAAGGTGCGGGAAACAATCATGTTGTCGATGTACGTTCCTACCGCGGGATCGAGTTGGAACGTGGTGTCGTTTTGGACGTTGCCACGAATGGCGACCGTGGTGGCCACGCCCGCGCCTGCGGCGCCTTCAGCGATTTTGACGTTCGGGTTGTTGTATGCGAGCTGCGTGAACTCACTCACTCCACGTTTTTCCAGATCCTCGGCTAGTACCGCGGTTACGGAAATGGGTGTGTCCTGCACGGCTTCTTCACGTTTGCGTGCCGTGACGATGACTTCTTCTAACGTTACCCCTTGCGCGAAAGTGTATTGCGACGGGGTTAGCAGAGCAGCTGCGATTGCTAAAGACAAGACTTTATATGTCATTTAAAGCTCCATGAATGGTCGTTTATGGTTCTAGTCATTCAACTTGGTAAACAATCTAAATGAACCGAACGAACGTTCGGCTTATGTAGCTTATAGTCTGAGGCGCAGCATAGGCAACTTTCTCGACATCAGCCGCGCTTGCCGAACGCCGGATAATGCGGCTATCGACGATGAAAAATGAAAGAGGGTGCGAATAACAAGGAGGTGGATAGGGATAAATCGCCGACCGTGACAAAAAATTCCGGTTATTTTGGAAGTGGGTTGATG
>JBEVMI010000343.1:0-3195 GCA_040508685.1 Spongiibacteraceae bacterium | reverse complement strand
AGACCGCAACCGATCTGCCGACACCACACAAAAGTCACCGGGTCGAGGCTGCCAAGCAGCCCCTTCGATACCGGCGGCACGATCGCCCACAACATCGACGTCAGTACCGCCAGGGGTAGACCGATGCGCCAGTTACTCTGCGCCGCTGCCACTAGACGTTAAAACGGAAGTGCATGACATCACCATCCTGCACGACATAATCCTTGCCTTCGAGACGCCATTTGCCGGCATCCTTCGCGCCCTGCTCGCCTTTGTTGGTGATGAAGTCGGCATAGGCGATGACTTCGGCGCGAATAAATCCTTTCTCAAAATCGGTGTGAATCACCGCCGCGGATTTCGGTGCGGTAGCGCCGACCGGAATCGTCCACGCGCGCACTTCTTTGACGCCCGCCGTGAAATAGGTTTGCAGGCCGAGCAACTCGTAGCCGGCGCGAATGACGCGATCGAGTCCCGGCTCGTTCATGCCGAGCTCTTGCAGGAACTCCAGTTTCTCGTCGTCTTCCAGCTCAGCGATTTCGGATTCGAGTTTGTTGCAGATCGGTACCACCACTGCATTTTCGGTCGCCGCAATTTTTTTCACGACATCGAGATGGGGATTATTTTCAAACCCGGTTTCGTCGACGTTGGCGATATACATCGTCGGTTTGGTGGTCAGCAGGTTCAGCGGGCGCAGCACGGCGAGTTCGTCGTTGCTCAGATTCAGCGAGCGCACCGGCTGGCCTTCGCTCAGATGCGGCTGCACTTTTTCCAGAACGGTTTTGAGAGCCAGCGCTTCTTTGTCACCGCCGCGCGCCTGCTTGACCGCTTTCAGCAATTGTTTGTCGACGGTGTCGAGATCCGCCAGCGCCAATTCCATATTGATGATTTCGATGTCGTTGGCGGGGTTCACGACATTGGCGACGTGAATGACGTTGTCGTCTTCGAAGCAGCGCACAACATGCGCAATCGCATCGGTCTCGCGAATATTGGCGAGAAATTTATTGCCCAGGCCCTCGCCTTTCGATGCACCCGCGACGATGCCGGCGATGTCGATGAATTCCATCGAGGTCGGCACTACGCGTTCGGGTTTTACGATGGCCGCAAGTTCCTGCAACCGCGGATCGGGCATTGGCACCACACCGGAATTCGGCTCGATCGTGCAGAACGGAAAATTCTCCGCTGCGATGCCGGCTTTCGTCAGCGCATTGAACAAAGTGGATTTGCCGACATTGGGCAGACCGACGATACCGCAGTTGAATCCCATGATTTTCTGTCTCGTAAGATATTCGTGAAACCGACAAACGGGCGTACGCAGTGATAGCGTGTTCGAGTTACGCCAATTTGAACGTGTGCAGTTGATTCATCGCGCGCAGATAATCGCCTTTCGCTGCCAGCGGCAATATTTCTAACGCTGCGTCGATAGCGCGATCGATAGCGATGCGGTCATCGCTGCTGGGTTTGCCAAGCACATAACCGACGACTTTATCCGCGCTGCCCGGATGACCGATGCCGATACGCAGACGATGAAAATCGCCATTGCCACTGTCTTTCGGCAACTGCGCCATGATATCGCGCAGGCCGTTGTGACCGCCGTGGCCACCACCGAGTTTTAGACGGGCGGTGCCGGGCGCTAAATCGAGTTCATCGTGCACGACCAGGATCGACGCGGGCGGAATTTTGAAAAAGCCGGCGAGCGCAACGACGGATTGACCGCTGCGATTCATGAAGGTCGTGGGGATGAGTAATCTGAGGTCGTGGCCGGCGAGAGAAATGCGGCCGGTCAAGCCCGAAAACTTGCTTTCGGGAGCCAGCGCGCAGCCGTGACTGCGCGCCAGTTGTTCGACTAGCCAGGCGCCGGCATTGTGGCGGGTGTCTTCGTATTCGCGGCCCGGATTGCCCAGGCCCACGATCAACTGAATACCACTCACACGTACAAGCCCCTGGCCGGGAGGAATCAGGCTTCCTCTTTAGCCTCTTCGTCAGCACCACCGCGCGGGGCCATTACCGTAACGACCGGCAGGTCGTGGTCGGCGCCGTGCGCGAGCTGCACACTCTCGACACCGGCCGGCAGCGTCAACTCGGAAATATGGATGATCTGACCCACAGCCAGTTCGGCGAGGTCGACCTCGATAAATTCCGGCAGATCCTTCGGCAGGCAGCGCACTTCGAGCTCGCTGATGGCGTGCGAAATAGTGCCGCCACCGAGACGGACGCCAACGCATTTTTCCGCATTCAGGAAGTGCAGCGGCACGCGCAGGGTGATGGCGTGGGTCGCGTCAACGCGCAGGAAATCCGCGTGCAGCAGGTACGGTTTTGCCGGGTGACGTTGCAGCGCTTTCAGCACTACGGACTCCGCGCCAACACCTTCGATGTCGAGGGTGATGATGTGGCTGTAGAAACTCTCGTCTTCCAGCGCCTTGCTCAGGTCCTTGTGGGAAACGTTGAGCATTTGCGGGGCTTTTTCGCCGCCGTAAACAATCGCGGGAATTTCGCCAACCAGACGACGCAGGCGGCGGCTCGCACCCTTCCCCACGTCTGTTCTGGCCTTGGCACTCAGTTTGAAATCAGTGGCCATGGTGTATCTCCTATGAGACGAAATGTCTCAGTGCTGAAAAACGCCGCGCAGCCTGCGACCAGCTATGCGGCGGGTTGTGTAACCAGGTCTTTTAAAAACCGGCTTACGAAAAACATTTACGACTACCGAAACATCGCGCTGAGCGATTCTTCGTTGCTGACGCGGCGCATCGCCTCGGCCAGCATGTTCGCGATAGTCAGCACGCGAATGCGCGAACATTCGCTCGCCAGCGAACTCAGCGGAATCGTATCGGTGACGATCAGCTCGTCCAGCTCCGATCCGGTGATATTTTCAATCGCCTTGCCCGACAATACGGCGTGCGTGCAATACGCGACGACTTTCGCCGCGCCATGTTCTTTCAACGCCGCCGCCGCCTTGCACAACGTGCCGGCGGTATCGACCATGTCGTCGACAATGATGCAGCTGCGGCCTTTGACGTCGCCGATGATGTGCATCACCTGCGCAACATTCGCAGAAGGCCGACGTTTGTCGATGATGGCGAGATCGGCATCGTTCATTTGTTTGGCAATCGCGCGGGCGCGCACGACACCGCCGATATCCGGCGATACCACCACCAGATTCGGATAGTTCTGGCGTTCGATATCGTCGACCAGTACCGGCGAGCCGTAGACGTTGTCGAC
>JBEVMI010000272.1:0-5134 GCA_040508685.1 Spongiibacteraceae bacterium | reverse complement strand
ATATCGCTGTGATTAAAAATATGGCATCCACTTCGAAAATTTCTCGATGAGATGCAACAGGCGCCAACGGTTCGACCTTTGGCACGCAGCCGCAGCGGAGCGCAACTTGTCCGAGCAAACCCGCTATGCGGAGCAACTGGGCCAGACCAGGCGGGAGGCCACCGAATTGCGGATACGACAGTCGGCGCGCCCCTGTTGCGGATGAGATGACACCCCGGGATGGCGGCAAGCCCCCGCCTCGCGCTACGCGACCGATATCGAATGACAATCAAGGAGAACGATCATGGACACGCCCATATTGCACCTCGTTGAGCCAGGCCGCGATGGCCCTCCTGCCATGATCGCGGGCAATGTCGAAGCACTGGGCACACAAGCGTGCGGCGATCGAAAGCGCCATCGCCACCGGCGTCGCCAGAGCCGAACTGTTTTGTTCTGACTGCGAGCCATACGATCTGCTGATCGCCGCGCCACCATCGACGCGCAATGCCTACACCGCCTACGTCGGCGAGGTACGGCCGGTGCGCTCGAAACTCGAGTTACTGCCGCTCGAACAGCTCTGCGGCCTGGTGCCGCCTCAATAACGGCCTACGGCTAAAGATACATCAAGCAAACCCTTAGCAAACCACGCGTTGTTAGCCTGCCCGCGCATCAACGCGAGCGTGAAGACATGCTGAAGCCGGCTGTGACAAGCCGGGGTAACCAGCCCTGAAAAGCCCGTGCTGCATCACCAGCTCCGTTCCCGCACACCGCACTACAACGGAATTGCTCATCGACCACGTCGGGATTTTTTACACACCTGATAAGGGCGCCCTGCAACACATCCAACGCCCACCTGCCCTCCTTGCGCCAACCCTTTAAAATCACGACGCTAAATTCGAGCTCACTGCAGTTCTGCAGTTGTAGGCCCGATACTTGCGTTAGCCCCGCGTACTGCGCAAGCAGAACCATCGGAATGCTAATGCGTTGCGATGTCCAAACATCAAGCGGCGACAAACATGACCATTCTTTACCACGATCAACGAGTCCCCGAAAACCAGGTACAGCATCGCTCAATCCTTCCCCTGATAGACGGCGGAGTTCCCGGAAACAGTATTACCATTATCGGCTTCGTGTCAAATGGGCCCCTGAGCAACTTCTTCACCTGTGGAGCCGTGACGGGTCAATTCCCCGGCGGCGTTACATTGTCCGACACCGCATTCTTCCACCGAACTCCTGCAATCCTTTACGTTCGGCACACGCCTCTCGTTCGTGTTCGATCCCACCGGGCTGCCACCCGCGCCAGGCAGCTACCCGGACAGCTTCGCCGTATTTCTTCTTGATCCACTGACCGGACTTTCATTGCTGCCCACGAAGTCGACGGCGAATCCGTATCGCTGATCGCCCGCAAGCTAAACATCCACCCCAATCACCTGTTCAGTTGGTGCAAGCGTTTCGGTGCCGAGGCGTTTGGTGCGCCTGACCACCAGCCAGCGAAACTGGGGCTTTGGCTTGTGCTACCTATACCTGCGCAACGTGAAGTCGCTCAACTGGAACCACAAACGCGTTTACAGGATTTACCGCGAACTGGAACTGAACCTGCGGATCAAGCCACGGCATCGTCTGGTGCGGAAAAAACCGCTGCCGTTGGCCGTACCCACGCAGATCAACCAGACCTGGTCGATGGACTTCATGCACGACCAACTCGCCGATGGCCGCAGCATCCGTCTGTTCAATGTGATCGACGACTACAACCGCGAAGGACTCGGCATCGAGGTCGACTTCTCGCTGCCTTCCGAGCGGGTGACCCGATCGCTCGACAGGATTATCGAATGGCGTGGCAAGTCACTGGTCATTCGCTGCGATAACGGTCCCGAGTACATCAGCGCGGTGACCTTGGCGTGGGCCGCAAAACGTGGCATCCGCATTGATTTCATCCAACTTGGACAGCCGCAACAGAACGCCTATGTGGAGCGCTATAACCGCACGGTACGTTACGATTGGCTGGCCCATCATCTGCTCGACACGCTCGATGAGATCCAGGATTTTGTAACTCGTTGGCTATGGACTTACAATCACGACCGACCCAACATGGCACTTGGCGGCATCACACCAAAACAGAAGCTTGCCTTGGCCGCATAACCTCTACTATTAGCGCGCTCTAAAAATTTGGGGATTACCCTTTTCCAGACACTCGACAGCAGTGACTAGATTTCACTCCGGAAAAGCTATCACGAAAAAATTTGACTTGGCCGAATTTTGACGCATTCTGGACCGTCACACTCGCGCAATTCCGTGGATACTATTCTGGACCCACGCCGCTACGGCGCGCACATCACCGGCGCTAATCAGGTGTGAGCAGAACATGATCGCAATCTTTTAAAAGGCCCATCATGCCATCCCGTCCCCTCCCCCCTAGTGACGCCACCGTGCCTGGCCGGGTCTTAATCGAACGTCAGCAACTGCTTAAAAAGGTGCCGCTCAGTACGCGGACGATTTACGATATGGAGCGACGCGGAGAATTTCCGCGCCGGTTCACAATCAGTCGCACCAAGGTCGCCTGGGATCTGGCGGAGATTGATGCGTGGATCGAAGGTCGGCAAACCGCACAGGGCCAGGCCAGCGCCCCCACACGGCCACTGGAGCAGTCATCATAGCGAAGCTACGATTTGTCCCCGCTCGTCCAGCGATCAATCATATCGGCCCAGTCTTGCAGCATTGCGCGACGCTGCTCTGCATACTCCGCTTTATTATAAACAGCCCTCACATTTCTTTGCTCGTGCGCTAAGCATTTCTCGATCCAGTCGGTGTTGAACCCCGCCTCGTGAAGTAACGTTGACCCGGTACGTCGGAGGTCGTGGGGCGAGAACGGATCGAGCGGACACCCGGCGCTGTTGGCAGTTTCGACTACTTTGACCAACACGCCATTCAGGCTCAATCCGCTCATCGGCCTATCGATGTCGTACCTGTTCGGTAAGACATAGCGCGAGCCACCTGCGCAAGTTTTGAAAGCGACAAAGATGTCCATTGCTTGTCGGGACAAATAGACGTTGTGTGGATTGCGCCGCTTCATCCGCGTTCCCGGGATGGTCCAGAGCGCCTGTTCAAAATCAACCTCGTCCCACGTAGCGTCGGTCAGCTCGGACTTTCGCACCAGTGTCAGCAACAACACCTTGCAGGCCAGCTTGATGGTTGCAGCACTGTTGATACGCTCCAGGTGGCGATAGAACAGCGCGATCTCTTTCGGCGATAGAGCTCGGTCACGCGGCGTGAACGTGGCGATCGATGAAGGCCTAACCGATTCAGCCGGATTCGCGTGATGCTCCCCGTTCGCATCCGCGTACCTGAAGACCTGCAACACGATCTCGCGTACGTGAACTGCTACCGCTGGCGCATTACGCGCGACAATACGCTCGCACACCCGGCGAAGCGCTTCCTCCGTGATTTCGGCCAACAGCAAGGACCCGATTGTCTTTTGGAGATCCCGTTCGTAAGTAAAACGGCGCATTGCGCGCGTTGATTCGGCCATGCGATAGCTGTCCAGCCAGCGCTCCGCCCAATAATTGAAATTATTGGCTGCTTTTTTTCTTAGCTGACGCTGTGTCTTGCTGCGGGCGGGCGACACTCCTTCCCTTAGCGCGCCACGTGCGTCAGCAAGCGCCTCACGCGCATGCGCCAGGGTCATCCCACCAGCGCCGTACCGCCCAAGCGTCAGCGTTTCCTGCCTGCCGTTGACACGATAGTTGTAGCGGAACGAGATTCCTCCAGAGGGACTGACCAGCACATATAGTCCGTCACGGTCCGCTACCTTGTACGGCACCTCTCTTCCCTTCAAATTCTTCAGCTTTGCGTCTGTCAGCATATAGCCTCCAAAATGTATACCATCAGGATGACAAAATACCTTTTAGATTCAGACACTTATAGCGTTAAAAAGTTCACGAAAAATTGACTTTTATCATCAAAATCCATGAAAAATACCATCACGGACTCATCAGCGATTTCCCTTCTGAAAAATCAATTTAAATCAATGACTTAGGTGTAGGTATACCATCAAAAATCCCATCACCGACTCAGCAAGGCTGATGGTATACGCTCCGCTCGGGAAAATGGGGCAAATAGGGACACCATCACGAATACCATCAAACCGCGCTGCTTACGCATGCCTGTGCTTGCCAGCCATCGCCGCCCAAAAACAAAAAAGCCCCTGAAAATCAGGGGCTTAATAGGATCAGTTTGCCAGCGCTTGCCGGCGTCTGCCGACTAGGAAATCATTCCCACTCGATAGTCGCCGGCGGCTTGCCGCTGATGTCGTACACCACGCGATTGATGCCACGCACTTCATTGATGATGCGATTGCTCACCTTGCCCAGCAACGCATGCGGCAGATGCGCCCAGTGCGCCGTCATGAAGTCCTGGGTCTGCACCGCGCGCAGCGCCACCACGTATTCGTAGGTGCGGCCATCGCCCATCACGCCCACCGATTTCACCGGCAGGAACACGGCAAACGCTTGCGACGTCGCTTCGTACCAGTTCTTCGGCAGGTTGTCGGCGTCGACCGCCTGGCCGGCGATGAATTCGTATGGCGTGTTGCGCAGTTCTTCGATGAAGATCGCGTCGGCACGGCGCAGCAGGTCGGCAAACTCTTTCTTCACTTCGCCGAGGATGCGCACCCCGAGGCCCGGGCCCGGGAACGGATGACGGTAGACCATGTCGTGCGGCAGGCCCAGCGCCACGCCCAGCTTGCGCACTTCGTCCTTGAACAGTTCGCGCAGCGGTTCCAGCAACGACAGCTTCATGTGTTCCGGCAGCCCGCCCACGTTGTGGTGGCTCTTGATGGTCTGGCCTTTTTTGCCTTTGCCGGCCGACTCGATCACGTCCGGATAGATCGTGCCTTGCGCCAGCCACTTGGCGTTGACCAGCTTGCCCGATTCGGCATTGAACACTTCCACGAATTCGCGGCCGATAATCTTGCGCTTTTGCTCGGGGTCCGCAACGCCGGCCAGGTGGCCCATGAACTGGTCTTCGGCGTCGATACGGATCACCTTGACGCCGAGGTTCTTGGCGAACATGTCCATGACCATCTTGCCTTCGTCCAGACGCAGCAGGCCGTGGTCCACGAATACGCAGGTCAGCTGGTCGCCGATGGCGCGGTGGATCA
>JBEVMI010000207.1:0-7556 GCA_040508685.1 Spongiibacteraceae bacterium | reverse complement strand
GCAGAAAGCCTACGCCGCAGGCAATCTGAAAAGTAACGAGCAGCAGAAAGTGATCAAGCAGGACACGGTCATTGTGGTCGAGCCGGCGGCCCAGGTCGTGTATGTCCCTTCCTACAATCCGACCGTGGTCTACGGTGTCTGGTGGGCGCCGATGTACCCGCCGTATTACTACCCGCCGCCGCCTTACTACTATCCGCCGGGCAGCATGGCCATGGCGGGATTGATCGGCTTTGGTATCGGCGTCGCGGTCGCCGATAACCATTGGGGCTGGAGCAATTGCGACTGGAACGGCGGCGACGTCGATATCGACGTCAATCGCAACAACACCTTCGTCAATAACAACCGAGAATTCAAAAACAAGGTCAACAACGGCAACTGGAAACACAATCCTGCGCAACGCAAGGGCGTGGGTTACAACAATCCGCGCACACGCGAGCAGTTCCGCCGGTCGGATCCGGGCGCGGTGTCGTCGCGCCGGGATGCCCGCGGTTATGCGCCCCGCGATGGCCGTGACGGCGCGGCGCAGAGACGCAGCGGGACCGGCACCAGCAATTCGCTGCGGCAGCGCGATCAATCGGATATTGGCCAGCGTGGCGATCGGGGTACGCGGGACATGGCGCGCGACACCGGCGGGCGTAGCGACCGTTCCGGGACGCGGGATTCATCGGGGCGCGGCGATGGTTTCGGCAATCGCTCGTCCGGCGCGCAGCCGTCGTTCGACAGTCGCCAGTCGCGCCAGCAGACCCGCGATTTCAGCAGTCGCGGCGCGTCGAGCCGTTCGCAAATGGGTGGCAGCCGCGGCGGCGGAGGCGGGCGTCGTCGTTAAGCGCTGTTGTCAGAACCGGATGAGGAGCCGAAAGATGAAAAAGCGCAGGGTATCGACGATCGCCGCGCTGGTGGCGGTGACCGCGGTGGCAGCGAACTGGGGAGTGGTGCCGGCTTTGGCGGCAGAAACGCCGGTACCAGCGGCGGCTGCCGTGCCGGTGCAGACGCAGGCTGTGTTTGCATCGCCGGAAGCGGCGGCAAAGGCGCTGCATGATGCGGTTGAGTCCGGCGACCTCAAGGCCATGGATCACGTGCTCGGTCCCGCCAGCTCGAAATTGATTTACACCGGCGATGACGTCGCCGATCAGCAGATGCACGAGCGATTCCTGGATTCGTATGCGGAGGCGCTCAGGATCGAACGCGTCAGCGACGGCAAGGCGGTGCTGCTGGTGGGCAAAAACGAATCGGAATTTCCCTACCCGTTGCTGCAAAACGCCAGGGGCTGGCAGTTCGACGCGACTGCCGGAGCAGATGAAATCATCAATCGTCGCATCGGCCAGAACGAATTGTTTGCGATGAAATTCTGCCTGGCCTACGGCGATGCGCAGCGCGAGTACGGCGAAGTGGATCGCGATGGCGACGGCCTGATCGAATACGCGCAGAAGTTTCGCAGCAGTGCCGGCAAACACGACGGGCTGTTCTGGAAAACCAAGGACGGCGAGCCCGAGTCGCCCCTCGGACCGCTGGTGGCCGATGCCGTCGCCGAAGGTTATGCCGCGAAGGATACGCAGCCGATTCCGTACCACGGTTATTACTACCGCATTCTCACCGCCCAGGGTCCGCACGCGCCCGGCGGGGCGTATGACTATATGGTCAACGGCAACATGATCGGCGGTTACGCGCTGGTCGCCTATCCGGCGCGCTGGGGTGCATCGGGCGTCATGACATTTACCTGCAGCCACGATGGTCTGGTTTACGAAAAGAACCTTGATGAAGCTACCGCGGAGATTGCGTCGAAAATGAAATTATTCGATCCGGACGCGAGCTGGCAGAAAGCACAGTAGAACCCCCAAACGCACGGCCAAGATCTTGTCCATCACCGTCGCACGTTATTTTCTTGTGGCGTAACTCGTGGAGTAATAATCATGAAATACCCAACGAATCCTTCGAAATTAGTGGCATCCCTGTTATTGGCGCCGCTGCTCGGTATTGCACTCGCATGCAGCGTTGCCCACGCAGCGTCAAAACTGCCCGAAGTGTCGCCGGAGGGTTTGCGACTGATGCCCAACACCAAGATGGCCGCCGTATACATGCGGGACGGTGCCGACTTCCGCGCTTACGACAAGGTGGCGATTCTCGATTGTCAGGTGTCCTTTAGAAAAAACTGGAAACGCGATCAGAATTCGGCTGATCCGTTTCGCGTCAGCGACAAGGACATCGCCCGTATCAAGACGCAACTGGCCGAAGAATTCAAAAAAGTATTTACCGAATCCTTGACCGCCAAAGGCATCAATGTGGTGACTGCCGCGGACACGGGTGTGCTGATATTGCGGCCGGGCATCATTAATCTGGACATCGCGGCACCGGACACGATGGAAGCCGGCAGGACCCGCAGTTTCTCCGCATCCGCCGGACAGATGACGTTATTTTTGGAATTGTATGACGGCGTCACCGGCGATTTGATCGCGCGGGCGGTGGATCCGCAGGAGGCGTCCGACTATGGTTTCGTTCGCATCCGCAACAGCGTCACCAATCGCAGCGACGCCGATCGCATTTTGAAACGTTGGGCGGATACGCTCGGCAGTTATCTTGAGCGCGCTCGCAGCGGTGGGGTCAGCGCGCAATAACCTTGTGGTCGCAATGAAAAAAATACAATTGGGGCGTGGACTTTTTACAGGATTGGGCGCGTATTGGCCCGCAACGAAACTATTGCCTGCCTGACATCACCCCTAATCCCGCGCCACTGGACGCAAATTCTTCCGACAAGCCGGTCGCTGGCATAAATACTGCCCTGAAATTCGTATGGGTGAAAACTTCTGCCACAAACAAATTCGCAACAACAAAATCCGCCAAGCCGAACCTCGCGTTCAAGATAATGCTGTGACGAATGTAAAGCGTCCGGCATCTAGCTCAGTGGCGACATTACTAAAGCCAGCACCGCACGTCGTGGTGGTGCTGCTGCTCGCTAGCGTTGGGAAATCATTGTCAGCAAGGTTTGTGCGATCCGCTATTCAGCTGCTCGATTCGGGGATTTTTGCGCAGCCAGTTGTAGTTCAAAGGTAGTTTGTCCTTTAGTCGAAGAGAGAAACTCTCGTGAATGCAGTAATCCAACATCATGCGACAGGTATCAAGGGGCTCGACGATATTCTCGGTGGTGGTTTAACGCAGCATCGTTTGTATCTGGTCGAGGGTGTGCCGGGATCGGGTAAAACGACGCTGGCGCTCCAATTTCTTCTCGAGGGTGCAGCGCAAGGGGAGTCCACACTCTACGTCACGCTTTCCGAATCAGCGGATGAGCTGCAATCGGTAGCGCAATCGCACAACTGGTCGCTGGACGCGATCAACATCCGCGAGCTGACGCCGTCCGAAGAAGCGTTGCGTCCTGATGATCAATACACCATGTTCCATCCGTCCGAAGTGGAACTGGGCGAAACCACGCGCACGATTCTGGAAGAGGTCACGCGAATTCAACCCCGCCGCGTCGTGTTCGATTCGCTGTCAGAACTGCGGCTGCTGGCCGGCAATGCCTTGCGATACCGGCGCCAAATATTGGCGCTCAAGCAATTTTTCAGCGGGCGGAATTGCACGGTGCTGCTGCTCGACGATATGACCAGCACCGATCACGATCTGCAGGTGCAGAGCATCGCGCACGGCGTGGTCTGCCTCGAACAGTTGAATCCGGATTACGGCACCGAACGCCGTCGGTTGCGCATCGTCAAATACCGGGGCGTGCAATTCCGCGGCGGTTACCACGACTATGTCATTCGTCGGGGAGGCATACAGGTATTCCCGCGGCTGGTGGCCCATGAGTCGCGCAACGTGCGCGCCAAAGTGCGTTTGGCCAGCGGCGTAAATGAACTCGATCATCTGCTCGGTGGTGGTATCGAGCGCGGTACCAGTACCTTGATTACCGGTGCTGCGGGCACCGGCAAATCGTCACTCGCGGCGCAGTTCGTACACGCTGCTGCGAATCGCGGCGAAAAATCCCTGATGATTATTTTTGACGAAAGTGCCAACACGCTGCTGAGCCGTACCGCGGAACTCGATATCGATCTTAATCCGCACGTGGAGGCGGGCACCGTGGTCATCACGCAAGTCGACCCGGCTGAACTGTCCCCGGGCGAAATGGTATTCAAGATCCGCGAAGCGGTGGAACGCGACAACATTTCGTTGGTTGTGATCGATAGCCTCAACGGTTACCTGAATGCAATGCCCGGCGAACATTATCTGATTATCCATTTGCATGAGCTGCTGACCTACCTCGGTCAAAAAGATGTGGCAACGATGCTCGTCAGCGCGCATCACGGCCTGATCGGCAGCAGCATGCAGGCGCCGATTGATGTCAGCTATCTGGCGGACGCCGTGATCCTGATGCGGTATTTCGAAGCGAAAGGTGAAGTGCGGCAAATTATTTCTGTCGTCAAGAAACGTGGCGGCGCACACGAACGCAGTATTCGCGAGTTCAAGATGGCTCAGGGACGTATTCAGGTGGGTGCGCCGCTGCGTGATTTCCGCGGCATCTTGACCGGTGTGCCGGTATTCGAGGGCGGTAATGGAGGGCTCATGGGTGAGCCAGAAAATAAATGAATACGCAGGGGGATACGCGGGTTCTGGTGCTCGCCCCCACGTCTAAAGACTTCGAGTTGTTACAGCAGATTTTTGCGCGCCACGACATCGAGGGTTTTGCCTGCGCCAGCTTGGCGCGTGCATGCGCCGATCTGGATGCGCATGGCGCGGGCGTTTTAATCGCCTCGGAAGAAGCGTTGGCCGGCGGCAAAATGTTGGTCGACTGGCTGGAACGCCAACCGCCGTGGTCGGATTTGCCGATTCTGATACTGGCTCGACCCGGTGCCGATTCCAACGCGGTGGCAGCTACCGCCCAGTCGTTCGGGAATGCAACGATTCTGGAACGCCCGATGCGTGTCGCCACCATTGTGAGCTCGGTGCAATCCGCGCTGCGCGCCCGCAATCGGCAATATCAAATTCGGGGACTGCTCGCGGACAACGAGCAATCCGAGACCGAGCTGCGTGCCAACGATAAACGCAAAGACGAATTTCTCGCAATTCTCGCGCATGAGCTGCGCAATCCGCTGGCGCCGATCAGCAACGGGTTGCAGATTTTGAATCTCGCGCTGGACGCAAATCCCGAAACCGCTGCGATCGGCGAAATGATGCAGCGCCAGATCGGCAATATGAAACGGCTCGTAGATGACCTTCTGGAAGTGTCGCGGGTCACGCGCGGCGAGTTGGAACTGCGCATCGATCAAGTGGAGCTGTCCAGGGTCGTCAACGCGGCCATCGAATCCAGCCAACCGCTGTTGGCCGCGTCGCAACATCGCTTGAATGTTTTTCTGCCACAGCAGCCGGTTTATTTTCAGGCGGATGCCGTGAGACTGGCGCAAGTCATATCCAACCTGCTGAACAACGCGGCGAAATACACCCTGGCAAACGGCGACATCACGTTATCCGTCGATGTTACCGATGCGGAAATCGTCATACGCGTATCCGATAATGGCGTGGGTATTCCCCGCGAGCTACAACCAAAAATTTTTGACATGTTCATGCAGGTCGATCGCAACCGCAGCACAGCACAGGGTGGCCTGGGTATTGGATTGACCCTCGTCAAGCGCTTGGTAGAGCTCCATGGCGGCAATATCGAAGTCGCCAGCGAGGGGCGCGATGCCGGTAGCGAGTTCACCATTCGCTTGCCGCGTGGGACGGCGATGAAGTCGATCGTGACCCCTGTGAGTACGGCAACGAAAGATCTATCGCGCTTGAATATTCTGGTTGCCGATGACAATGAAGATGCGGCCGATTCCCTCGGTCTGTTATTGCGTCATTTCAACGCGAAGGTACGGGTGACGTATGACGGCAAAAGTGCTCTCGACGTGCTGGACCTTCCGCAAACGCACGCTGCGATTTTGGATATCGGCATGAATGATATGGACGGCCTCGAAGTTGCCCGTCGCATTCGACGGCGCACCGAAGGTGAAAAAATATTGCTGATTGCGTTAACAGGCTGGGGGCAGCAGCAGGATATTTTGAACACAAGAATAGCAGGCTTCGATCACCACCTCACCAAGCCGGTGGATTTCGATCAGCTGCTCACTCTCTTGACCGGCTTGTGAAAGGCGGACAACAAACCGTGGGAGTGCGCTCACTGCACGCAGCGAAATCCAAGATGGTTGGTACCCGTACTCACTTCGCCCTTGCCGCGCGTGCCAACCATGTAGCGAGAGCAATACTGATCAGTGCAGAGAAACGATCCGCCGCGATGGACACGCTTATTAACCCCGGGCTCGTCGGGATCGAATGCCGTTGCCGGTCCGGTTGGATTGCGTGCGATACCGCCGCTGGCAGTTAGCTGAGCATAGTAGTCCGGGCGATACCAGTCGCTCACCCATTCCCATACATTGCCGGCGACATCATAAAGACCGTAGGCGTTCGGCCTGTACTGCGCGACTGCGGCGATGCCCATAAAAGCGTCCGCGCCGGAATCGTGATTTGGAAAATGTCCCTGATGGCTATTGGCCATCCATTTACTGTGTTCCATAAATTCATCGCCCCACGGAAACAGTTTTCCCGTAAGGCCACCGCGCGCGGCGAATTCCCATTCGGCTTCGGTGGGCAGGCGTTTGCCAGCCCATTGGGCATACGCCTGTGCATCTTCGTAGGCGATATGCACGACCGGAAAATTTTCTTTGCCTTCGATCGAGCTGGTTGGCCCCAGCGGATGGCGCCAATCTGCACCGTCGACGAATGACCACCATTGGAAATGATCGTTAATCGGAACAGCGTGATCCGGGGGTGTAAAAACCACTGAGCCGGGCTTCAGATTTTCTGCGGGCGCGCCGGGAAAATCCTCAGGCCGCGGTATGCGCTCGGCCACCGTTACATAACCTGTCGCGCTGATGAAGCGAGCGAATTGTGCGTTAGTGACTTCGGTCGCATCCATCCAGAAACCATTGACGGCCACGCGGTGCACCGGACGCGAGTCGGTGGTCGCCTGCATCCCGACTGTGTCGTGCATATCCAAGGGTGCGCGTGCGCCCATCGAAAATTCACCGCCGGGAATCCAGACCATTCCTTCAGGCGCGGTCGTGGTGGGATGATTTTTATTCTCGACCGTCGGCAGGAACTCGGCCGGCCCAGCGGCGGTGTTATGTGTTTGCGGGCGTGTGGTTTTGAACGCAACAAAACTGGCGCTTGCAACCACAGCGAGCAACACAATACCGAGCCATTTGCGCGCGGCGCCGCGACGCCGAAATTGAGCAGATTTTTTTTCGGGTTTTGAATTGCGGTGATTCATTGGCGACCACGATTTTTTCCGTCATAACTTCGTTGGCCCGTTGAATTGGGCCTATTAACGTACCTCGAGCGTGACCTCGTCGATTCTGCCGGCGAATCGCGTTTCCGCGCCGATCCCAATACCCTCGGCGACCGGTGTTTGATTGTCGATGCCGACGTCAGCGGTTTCGTCCGCCGAGAAAATATTCGGCTGAGTTTTTTCAACACGTCCATCCGCAACCACTTTTCCATTCACATAAAGCGTCGCCTTGCCGCCCTTGCCG
>JBEVMI010000463.1:0-3609 GCA_040508685.1 Spongiibacteraceae bacterium | reverse complement strand
GCTTGTTTGCGATTCAGTATTACTGTGCCGCGATGCAGGACCCCAACCCTGCATACTGGGATGAAAAGTTTGCGACCGACTATTTCGGCGGATTTACTGCCCCGCCTGCAATGCTTCAGTCGTGGACAGTGCCTCTGCCCTGGCATCCGCACGGCGCCCCTGGACTAAACAGTATTTCAATCATGGTGCCCCTGCCCGGCGACCGCCCCATCAATGTCTCGAATGATATTGAATATTTCCGGCCACTCTATGTCGGCGACATCGTCAGCTACTTCGATCAACTCATGGATGTATCCGAAGAAAAAACAACGCGCGTCGGCACCGGCCATTTCATCACCTCGGTTGGTGAATATCGCAACCAGAACGATCAATTAATCGCGCGCTCCACCAATATTCTGTTCCGCTACCGAGCGCATGACGCATGATCAATTCGCCGACCTCGCTAAATGTAACCGACACCCAGCCGCAGGTACTTTGGGAAGACTTGCAGGAAGGTATGGCGCTACCTTCTCACAGCATGCGGATTGATTACCGTCACGCGATCATGCATGTCGGCGCGGGCCGCGATTACATGCCGGGCCATCACAACCCGGAATACGCACGCGCGCAAGGATTGCCGACGGTTTTTCTGAATACCTTATTTCACCAAAGTTTTGTCGATCGTGTGATGACTGAATGGGCTGGCCCCACCGCGGTTATCGTGCGACGCAAACTCAGCATGATCGGCTCGATCTGTGCGGACGACGAAATTGTTGGCAGCGGAAAAATTACCCGCATCTACCGTAACGACCACGATAAAAAGCTGATCGATATTGATATTGAGGTCCGCAACGCGCGGGAAGTAGTGAGCCGTGCTCAGACCACACTGATGCTCGATAAATTTGAATAAACTGATTGGCATTGACGAGGCTACATGACGCGCAAGAAAGGTATTGAACCGCCATCCATACTGGAATTGATTGCCGCGCTGGAAAAAGAGCATGCGGCGTTGCTCGATAAAAATCGCAGCAAATTTATCGCTAAACAACATGCCAAACACCGCATGACAGCACGCGAGCGCATTGCAGCATTGCTGGACAGCGGCTCGTTTCGAGAAATAGGTCCTTTGGTCGGCAATGACGGCGGTGAATCGCGCGCGGTCGCACCGGCCGATGGTCTTGTCATCGGTTATGGCCGAATTGACGAACGGACCGTGGGCGTATCATCACACGACCACACCGCGATGGCCGGCTCCAGCGGCTCGGCCGGTAGCGCCAAGACCGGCCGGCAAGTCGACTTGTGTATCGAGCATGGCTATCCCTATGTGATGTTGTGTGACAGTTCTGGCCACCGTATCCAGGAAGGCATGAGCTCGCATCATTTTGCCGGCGGTATTCCCACGGTAAAACGCATGATCGAGGCGTCTGGTTGGGTGCCAATCGTTTGCGCCATTCTTGGAGAAGGCTGGACCGGACCTGCCAGCGTAGCCGGCATGAGCGACTTTGTTGTTGCGGTGCGAGGAACCTCCAATATTGCACTGGCTGGGCCACCCTTAGTGAAAGTAGCCATGGGTAAAACCATGAGCAAGGAGGAATTGGGCGATCCCGACATGCAGGCGACGCAAAATGGCATTGTTGATCTTGTCGTCGATACAGAGGCCGACGCGCTCGCAGCAGTCAGACGCTACCTCAGCTATCTGCCATCTAACGCACAACAATTACCGCCCATCTCCCCCTGCAACGATCCGAGGGATCGGCGCGAAAATGCCCTGCTGGATTTGGTACCTGCCAATTTGCGCATGGCTTATGACGTTCGCCAAGTTTTGAAGTTGATTGTTGATGTGGATAGTTTTTTTGAATTAAAACCCACCTACGCAAAAAATCTTGTTACGGCATTTGCACGACTTAACGGTAAACCCGTCGGCATACTTGCAAGTCAGCCCAATCATCTAGCAGGAACCATCGACGCGCTTGCCTGCGAAAAAGGAGCCCATTTCGCATCGATTTGCAACGCCTTTGGTTTGCCGATGGTGTATTTCATCGACACGCCTGGATTTTTAGTCGGGCCGGAAGCTGAACGCAGCGGGCTTTCTCGCCGCGCGGTGAAATTACTGTTAGAGCTGGGCCGAGCCACAGTGCCTCTTGCAACCGTGGTGATGCGTAAAGGTTATGGTCTGGGTTATATCGCGATGAACGGCGGACGCTCATTCGGCTCGGAAATGGTAGTCGCATGGCCAACAGCTGAAATCGCGGCTATGTCGGTCGAAGGCGGTGTCAACGTCGCATTCAAACATCTCTACAAGGACGCAGAAGATCCCGAAGCAAAACGACTTGAAGTGCTGGCAGAAATGAAATCTCGGACGGGTTGGTTACCCGCAGCGGAAGGCTTCGGGGTGGATGATGTGATCGATCCACGCGATACGCGCAGTTGGCTGATTGATGCATTTGCACAATGTCGACCGCGGCGCCTTCCAAGCAATATCCCCAAACTTCACCCCATTACACCACTTTAAATAAATCGGAGAATTTTCGTGGTAGACAACCAAAACTTCTCGATCACTGAAATAAGAAAAATTATCGCGCTCCTCGAAGAGTCAAGCCTCAATGAAATTGAGATCGGCGACAGTTACAAATCAATCAAAGTGCGTCGCGGCAGCGCCGCACCTCAGAATTTCGCCGCTTTCGCGCCAATCGCCTGCAGCCAGGTTACGGGACCGTTTGTCGATAGCTCTCCGCAACCGAGCGACGATCTTGAAGGCACCGGCCAATCCACACGAATGGCACCAGCAATCCCGGATGGGCACGTCGTGAAATCGCCGATGACAGGAACTTTCTACAGCGCGCCCGCGCCAGGCAGCGAACCATTTGTCAAAATCGGCAGCCAGATTAAAGTGGGCGACGTGTTATGCATCGTAGAGGCAATGAAAATGCTGAATCAAATTGAAGCTGATAGAAGCGGCCATGTTGTCGCAATTCTTGCAGAAGATACCGCTCCCGTGAACTCAGGGAGTCCGCTTTTTTTAATCCGGTAATATTGCGTAACAGAGTTGCGCGATCTAAAACAATAAGTGTCGGAGGTTTTTGTGATTGCCAGCAAATCTGCATTACCCGAGGTTTTGAAGCCACGGCGCGTACCGCGTCAATGTCGCTCGCGTATTCTTGTGGACTCCATAAAACAGGCCTGCCTCAAGCTTATGACGGAAGAGCCACGGGCAGCCTTGACTGCGACGCGAATTGCGGACGTTACCGGCGTAACAATCGGATCTCTCTACCAATATTTCCCCTCCGTCGATGCCATCATCGCAGCTATTTTTGAAGACCACATGCGCGATGGTGCTGACAAAGTCCAATGCATGCTGCAAACCACGTGGACTCAGAAACCGCTTGAAAAGTGCATTCAAGATTTTGTATGGGGAATTTTCAATCATTACGGCGCGTGCATTTTGCTAAGCCCAAATTTTCGTCGGCGCCATCTTGACAGCTTGGAGAAACGTGACTGGCTCGATTTGGGTCAACAAGGCCGCGACACGATGGCCGGCATATTGCTGAAATTATTGCTGCTGCACCGCCCTCACTTAAGCAGTGCTGAAATGGAATTCCGCACAGTGCTCGTAGCCGGAATGTTACGGGG
>JBEVMI010000069.1:0-3880 GCA_040508685.1 Spongiibacteraceae bacterium | reverse complement strand
AGGGGGAGTTTGGGGCGGAGTGATGAGAGCCTCCCCTGCGAAGTAGGGGAGGTGGCTTGCGCAGCGAGACGGAGGGGTCAGGTTTTGCGGGCTGACCCCTCCGCCCTGCGGGCACCTCCCCTATTGCATAGGGGAGGCCATAGAAGAAGAGGGTTTCATGGCTGATTACGATGTTTTCAACGGTGATGCCGACGGTATCTGCGCACTGACGCAGTTGCGCCTCGCCGAGCCGCGCACTGCGGCGACACTCGTCACCGGTGTTAAACGCGATATCAGCCTGCTGCAACAAGTCACCGCACAGGCCGGTGATCGCATTACCGTGCTCGATGTCGCCGTGGAAAAAAATGTCGATGCATTGCAGGCGGTGCTGGCTGCAGGCGCCGATGTGTTTTATGTCGATCACCATCAGCCGGGCCCGATTCCCGAACATCCGCAGCTGCGCATCATCGTCAACGAAGCGCCCGATGTATGCACCGCGGCACTCGTCAACGGCCATCTGAAAGGACGTTTCGTGGCGTGGGCCGTGGTCGGTGCATTCGGCGACAACCTGAACCAGACGGCGCAAGCGCTGGCGAAACAATTGACGGTTAATCCCGATCAGTTGTCGCTGCTTGAAGAGCTGGGGACGTATCTGAATTACAACGGTTACGGCGAGAAACTCGACGACCTGCATTTTCATCCCGCCGAATTGTTTCGCCTCGTCAGCCAGTTCAGCGATCCGCTCGATTTCGTATTGGGAGCGGGCCGGCAACAATTTGCGAAACTGCAGGCGGGCTACAAATCCGATATGGCTGACGCGGCGGCGATCAAACCGCAAATCGCGACCGATCGTGTCGCGGTGCTGACGTTTCCGGATCAGCCGTGGGCGCGTCGCGTCAGCGGTGTGTACAGCAATGATCTGGTCAATCAGTTTCCGGCGCGTGCGCACGCCGTGCTCACCGAAAAAAGTAATGGCAATTATCTGGTCAGCGTGCGCGCGCCATTGACCAATAAAATCGGCGCCGCCGATCTGTGCAAACAGTTTCCCACCGGTGGCGGTCGCGCCGCGGCGGCGGGTATCAACGATTTGCCGCAGGACCAGCTGGCGCGGTTTATCGATACGTTCCGCGACTTTTACTCAAACTGAAAGTATTCAAGTTGAGAGTATTCAAGCTGGTTATCCCGTCTGAGAATGTTCGGTCTGATCGCGGCGAATTACATCCTTCCCGCTAGCTCAGGAATGACACGTAGTCAGAAACTGAACCGATAAATGCGGTTGTCGCGCCTTTCTCGCCGTCCATAAACTGCGTCCCTCTTGCAGTCTGTCAGTGGGGAAGTCGCGATGTCCGTCAAAGCCGGCGATCTGTTTAATCTCGAAGGTAAAGTCGCCGTTATCACCGGCGGCAGCCGCGGTATCGGCAAAATGATCGCGTCGGTATTTGTCGCCAATGGCGTGCGCGTTTATATCACCGGCCGCAATGCCGAAGTCGCAGCGGAAACGGCGCGTGAATTGTCGCAGCAGGGTGGCGATTGCCGCGCGCTGCCCGCCGACCTGTCGCGCATGGATGAAGTCGAACGTGTCGCCGCAGAGCTGGCGCAACGCGAAACCGCGCTGCATATTCTGGTCAACAACGCCGGCACGACATGGGGTGCGCCGATCGACCAGTTTCCGGAGACCGGCTGGGATCGCGTCATGAACCTCAATATCAAAGGCCTGTTTTTCCTGACGCAGAAGTTGCTGCCATTGCTGAGCGCAGGCGCCAGCGACGATGACTGGTCGCGTGTCATCAACGTCAGTTCGGTCGGCGCACGGATTGCGGAGGACGGTTTGTCGGCGCCTTCGTACGCGTCCTCCAAAGCGGCGGTCGAGCAATTGACGCGGGTATTCGCGCGCCAGTTGGGCCCGAATCGCGTCACCTCGAATTGCATCGCGCCGGGCTGGTTTCCGACCCGCATGAATGCACCGATCACCGACACCATGGGTGCAGCGTGGCTGGCGGCGACACCGTCACATCGTTTTGGTACTGCCGCCGATATCGGCGGGCTGGCGATGTTTCTCGCGTCGAAGGCCGGTAGTTATGTCAATGGCCAGATCATCACCATCGACGGCGGCAAAACCTTATGAATGGCGATGGGGATTTCAATGCCGCGCGCGTTCGTATCCTGCCCCCGTTGAATTGCCCTGGCCTCGCGAGTGGGCGCATAGTGAGCCGCTTGTTTTTTTCTCGCGAGGTTTCGGTATGAACACGGTCGGCAAATTCATTGCGCTACTGCTCTGTTCGTCAGCCGCCTGGGCACTGTCGCTCAGCGACTTATCCAATGCCGATGCCAGCAAAGGCCTCAAGGAAGCGCTGTCGCAGGGTGCGAGTCAGGCGATTGCTGCGCTCGGAAAAAACGACGGTTTTCTCGGCAATCCCGACGTGAAAATTCCGTTGCCGGGCAAACTCGCCAAAGCCGACAAGGTTTTGCGTATGGCGGGAATGGGTGACGAGGCCGATGAACTGGTGACCGCGATGAATCGCGCGGCGGAAGCGGCGGTGCCCGAAGCAAAACCGCTGGTCGCCAATGCGATCAAATCGATGACGATCGAGGATGCGAAAAATATTCTCGGCGGTGGCGACGATTCGGTGACGCAATTTTTCAAGAGCAAAACCTCCGCGCAACTGACCGAGAAATTTTTGCCGATCGTAAAAAAATATACCGCGAAGGTCGCACTGGCGCAGAAATACAACGAGCTCGCCGGTAAAGGCGCGCAGCTCGGGCTGGTCAAACCGGAAGATGCGCAGATCGATAATTATGTGGCGCGTGCGGCGCTCGACGGTTTGTACAAAATGATTGCCGCCGAAGAGAAGGCGATCCGCGCCAATCCGATGCAGGCGGCGGGCAGCATGGCGCAGAAGGTGTTCGGCGCTATCGGTCAATAAGTCCGTGCAATAAGGTGCCATAACCGCTCGGACCGGCCGGCAGCAGCACCGTCGACAGCCAGTGAATGCATACCCGTGGAAATTGCCGATGGGGAAGTACCGGATGCCGGCTAAACTCAACCGGTCTGATTCTTTCCGCCGCTCCGCAGGTCTGCAGCTGTGATGTCCAAAGACTCTTTTTTCAAACGTTATCGGCGCGTTATTGCGGCAGTGGCTGCCGCGGTGGTGCTGGGGATAACCGCCGCTATGTTCTGGGGTTCGCCCAAAGCCGGCAGCGAGAGTGTTTTGACTCAAGAAATCAAGACGATGCGGCTGGATTCTAAGGCGTGGCATCAACAGGAGCGCGACGCGTCCCACCTGTTCGCCGAGCTGGATCAGCAGCAGGTAAGTGCGGTCGGACTAACCCCGGGGGCAGTCCTCGTATCCACCAAAAGTGGCGATAAATACTATGTCGCCGATGCCTTTGGAGTGTTGCCGCGGGCGCTCTACCAGCGCCTCGATACACAGAAGGGATTTGCATTGGCGGTGGTCGACGGCAGCAAAACCGATCTGCTCGGCATCGTCGCGGTACTGCCGTCGATACTGATTCTGGTGCTGCTGGCGATCATGCTGGCGCGCCCTCTGGCGCTGGCCGGCAATAAATTCCGGTTTGCCAAACGCGATACCGGCATCCGTTTCGCCGACATCATCGGCGCCGACGAAGCCAAAAGCGCGTTGCAGGAAGTGGTGGCCTATCTGCAGGAGCCGGAACGTTTCGGGCGGGTGGGTGCGCGGCCGCCACGCGGCGTGCTGCTCTCCGGGCCTCCCGGCACCGGCAAGACGCTGATGGCAAAAGCGTTGGCCGGTGAATGCGGCATCAATTTCATCGCCGCGACCGGCAGCGACTTTTCATCGATGTTTGTCGGCATGGGCATCATGCGAGTGAAAAGCCTGTTCAGCAAAGCGCGCAAACATTCACCCTGTATTGTGTTCATCGA
>JBEVMI010000061.1:0-5259 GCA_040508685.1 Spongiibacteraceae bacterium | reverse complement strand
GCGAAAAAAATTGCCGTCATTCGCGAAGACAATTTCTGGGGCGACGAGGCCATCGGCCAGTTGCGTCTGCGTGCGCGCGAACTCGGTCTGCAGGTGTTGACTGAACAGATCGTCGCGACATTTGCGAAGACGTCAGATGTCGCAGCGGCATTGCGTGCCATCCAATCGCTCGATGCGGATGTCATCGTTTATCTCGGCGCGGGTTTCGCGATGGCGAATGTCATCGAGGCAATCAAGGCGGCTGGAAAATTGCCGCGCATCGTCTTCAACAGCAGCTTCGACATGCTCGCGCCGGAAGTCAGCGGTGCGTCAGGAAAATTGCCGGATATCGCGGGCATCGCGCAGATCCACGAAGGCAACGCCACGTTGACGGCAGTGCTCGATCGTTTTGAAAAACGTTACGGCCGCCGCCCGGCGCATGCCTTCACCGCGCTCGGCTATGATCTCGGTCACATGCTCGCGCTGGGGCTGTCGCAGGCGCGTCCGCATTCGCGCGATGGTCTCAAGCAGGCGCTGGAAAAAATCCGCCGCATTCCCACCGCGGTCGGCACACCCGGCACCCACATGGGATTTCTGCCGTGGGATCACCGCGGCTACAAGGGTGGCTATCTGTTGCTGCGCGAAATTCGCGATGGCAAAAACCAGCCCATCGATATGCCCACCGCGCTGATCGCGTGAGCCCGACTTGCAGAGGAAAAAAATCATGACCACGCAAAAACTGGAGCCGTTCAAGATCGGTTACCTGCAGGACTGGATCATCGGTGTGCAGAGTTTTACCGATCAATTCGAAATGTCGAAGCTCGCGCTCGACGAAGCCTATGAAAGCGGCTTGATCGATCGCCCGGTGGAGATCGTGCTGCGCGAATTCGAAGGCCCGCCCTACGGGCAAGTCGCGCCGGTGGTCGATGCGTGGCACGAACTCGCGCTGCAGGAAAATTGCCTCGCGGTGATCGGCCCGTTCATTACCGATGTCACCAAACCGCTGCGCCGCTATATCGAACAGCACAAGGTGCCGACGATTTCGTATTGCGCGACGTATCAGTTCGCCGGCGAATATTGTTTTCAAATCCCGAACGGCACTTTCATCGACGAAACTGCGCTGATCTGCGATCACCTCGTCAAGCTCGGCATCAAAAGCGTTGCCGTGCTGCGCGAAGACAACAGTATGGCCGATGAGTACGTCGATTATTTCCGTCACAACGCGCGCCTGCGCGGCCTCACCATCGCCACCGATCAGTTGATTCCAACGTTCGTCAAAGACATCGATGCGGAAATCAAACCCAAACTGAAAGCGGTCAAGGAATCGGGCGCGGAGGCGCTTGCGTATCTCGCTTACGGCCAGACCTGGTATCAGATGTCGAAGGCCTATGGCGAAGTGTCGAAGGCGTGGAACTGGGAACTGCCGCGCGTCACGGTGACGACATGGGTGTGCGTGACCTGTCCTGGCTTCACCTATTTCCCGCAAGATATTTCACAACACCCGGAGCAAGTCGAAGGCTGGGTCGGTGTCGACCAGAACCACGAGCGCAACGCAACATTCGAAGCGGTGCTCGATCGTTTCGAGAAAAAACACGGACGGCGTCCGTTTCATTGTTATGCGTCGTGCGGCTACGACCTTGGTCAGACCATTGCGCTCGCGTTGTCGCGCGCGAAAACGCATACGCCCGAGGGCGTCAAGGAAGCGCTCGAAAGCATCCGCATGCTGCCCGCTGCGACTGGCGGCCCCGGCACAGTGATCACCTTCGGCAAACACGATCGGCGCGGTTACAAGGGCACCGATTACGTGGTGCTGCGCACCGTCAAAGATGGCAAGGAAATGCTGGCATCCGAGGCGTTTCCGGAGCTCTACCCACGCAACGATGCACTGGGCTGAGGGCGTGGGCATCGCGCGCGTCTGCAGCTGGCGCGCGCATCGCCGGGTTTCGTTTCGAGCGCCTCGACGCCCACGGGCGTCGTGCATGAGGTGCCCGATCTGCATTTCGGTACGGCGGTGGTGTCGATTCAAAGATGTAGCCGGTATACAACGATGACCCAACATATCAGCGAGAATAATTATGACGAAACGTATTGAGGTGGTGGCGTTCGATCCGGAGCTGGCGGAAGCGTTGAAACGTGTTCCCCTTCCCTCGACGCTTACCTTCGAGATGGTGCTTGCGGCGCGCACTCAGTTCGATACCGTGCCCCCTGCGATCGCCGAGCTCGCGCGCGTCAAGGGCATCGAGTGGCAGGATCTCGAAATTCCGGGGGCCGACGGTGACCCGATGAAAGCTACCGTGTTTCGCCCTCGCGGCGCTCAAGCGCAGGCTGCAGGTATCCTGCATACGCATGGCGGCGGCATGGTGCTTGGCGATCGTTTTTTGGGGGCCGATAGTTTTCTCGATTGGATTGCTGAGACCCACTGCGTCCTCCTCACGATCGATTATCGACTGGCGCCGGAGCACCCACATCCTGCGCCCTCGGAGGATTGTTACGCAGCGCTTTTATGGATGGAAACTCATGCCGATGAACTGAAGATCGATCCCAAGCGGATTGCTGTCGCCGGGGCCAGCGCCGGCGGCGGTTTGGCCGCCGCAGTGGCACTGATGGCGCGTGACCGCGATGGCCCGAAGCTGATCGCGCAGATTCTTGGTTGCCCCATGCTGGACGATCGCAATGAAACCGCTTCTGCCTTCCAGATCGACGGCGTCGGCATTTGGGACCGCACCAGTAACCTGATGGGTTGGCGGTCGCTGCTGGGCGAGCGTTGCGGTACGGCAGGGGTTTCGTCTTATGCCGCGCCCGCGCGCGCTGAAAATCTCGCCGGACTGCCCCCGGCGTTTATTGACGTGGGCTCCGCGGAAGTCTTTCGCGACGAAGCCGTCGCCTATGCAACCCGCCTCTGGGCGGCTGGCGGTCTGGCGGAGTTACACGTATGGCCTGGTGCTTTCCACGGTTTCGACAGCCTGGCGCCCGAGTCGGCGCTTGCAAAAATCGCGCGAAGCACGAGAGCAGCATGGATAAAAAGAGCACTTTGTTAGCGAACGATCGATCGATGACATGGCCTTGCTGAGCTTGGTAGGGGTTACGCATGTCGGGCCTGGTTGCACAACGAATGAAGTTGTTGGGAGGGGACGCATGATCGAATGCGCTGTGAAACCTGTCACTGACCTGGCCTTGGTCGGCAGTGCGGCCCAGGTTGAAGATCGACTTGGCGAATTGCAACGCGCCGGCATCGATGAATATCTGGCCATCGTCGCGGGCAATGACCATGAGCAGCAGGCCACGCTGGAGCTGCTGGCGCGCAATGGCAAAGCCTGAGCACATCGAAAATTAATCGCATAAAAATTTAGGAGAACATCCATGTCGATACCTGACCGCAGTAATTCGTCGTTGCCACAATTGCTTTCGTTGCAAGGCCGCCGAGCCGTCATTACTGGTGGCGCGCGTGGTTTGGGCCTGGCGATCGCGCAGCGTTTCGCCGAGGCCGGTGCGTCGGTCGCGCTCGGTGACGTGCTCGATGAAGACGCCAGCAAAGCGGCGGCAGAAATTGCGCAGACCTACAAAGTGGCCACGCTGGCGCGCAGGCTCGATGTCAGCGAGGCCGTTTCGGTCAACGGTCTGGCCGATGCCGTGGTCGAGGCGTGGGGCGGAATCGACATCTGGGTCAACAATGCCGGCATTTTTCCGCATTCGTCGTTCGTCGAGATGGACGATGCGGAATGGGATCGTGTCATCGCCGTCAATCTGCGTGGCGCCTATCTCGGTGCAAAGGCGGCGGTGCGGCGCATGCCGGATACGGCGGATAAGGCCAATGGGGTCGTTATCAATATCGCCTCGATGGCGGGGCTGCGCGGACGGCCACAGATCGCGCATTACTGCGCATCCAAACACGGCATGATCGGCATGACCAAGAGCCTCGCGCTGGAACTGGGGCCGCGCGGCATTCGCGTGCTGTGCGTGGCACCCGGCCTGACGCTGACGCCTGGCGTGCAGGCGAACATGCCAACCGGAACGCCGCCTACCATTGCTCCCCAGGCGGGCGGAGTTTCACTCGGGCGTCTGGGCGTCGCCGATGACATTGCGCGGGTGGTGCTGTTCTGCGCCAGCGATCTATCGATGTACATGACCGGCCACACATTGCCTGTGGACGGCGGTGCTTTGGCATTCTGACGCCCAAAAAAGTCAAAGACATCGACCGGTATTCCGACATGAATAGCGCGAAGCACGAGGACAGCGTGGATAAAAAGGGCACTTTGTTAACGAACCATCGATCGATGACATGCTCCTGCCGAGCTTGGAGTGACGCACGCTGTTCCCGATTGCACAGCATGTTTAGAGATCCCGAGTGGCGGAACCGCGGAATGAAATCGCCCACGATTGCGCAGCGTCTTTGGAGCTATACATGTTGAAATTGCTGGAAGGCGTGCGCGTGATCGAATGCGCCGTATTGTTCAATGGCGATCAGACCGGCCGTCTGCTTGCCGATATGGGTGCCGATGTCATCAAAGTGGAATCGCCGCGTGGCGGCGACTATCTGCGGGATTTTCTCGGCCAGATCACGCCACACAACAGTCCGGCCCATCTCTACGTCAACCGCAACAAACGCAGCATCGCACTGAATCTTCGTTCCGACGAAGGCCGCGCAAAATTTTTCGAGCTTTTGAGGACCGCGGATATCTTCGTCGAGGGTTTTGCCGGAGATGCCTGCGCCAAACTCGGTATCGGCTACGAAGACCAGATCAAGGTCAAACCCGACATCATTTATGCACAGTGCTCGGGTTTCGTGGATCAGCAGGCGGTTCAAATCATACTTTCGTGATTCAAGCACGGCGAAATACTCAAACGATCGTTACAGTGATTCGCCACCATCGACGACGATGTTCTGACCGGAAATGAATCCGCCGCGGAGCGAGCACAGGAACACTGCCGTTTCGCCGAGCTCCTCCGGATAGCCGAGGCGACCGACTGGAATTGTCTTGGCCTTTTCCTCGCGCAGCCCCGGCACGTCTTCCAGCAATTGCAGCGGGCCTTTCACCGCGAACCAGCCCGCGCGCAGCGAATTCGCGCGCACGCCATAGCGCCCCTCTTCCTTGGCGATCGCTGCCACCATGCGGTCGAGTCCCGCCTTTGAAATCGCCGAAATCGAACCGCGCACCTCGACCATGTTGTTCTGGTAGGTGCTTAGCGTGATGAACGCACCACGCACATTGCGCAGATAGGGGATCGCCGCTTGCGCGAGGTTGATGCAGCCCATCACGTCGTTGTCGAGCCAGTCCCTAA